>NZ_JBFTMS010000006.1:0-251511 GCF_056397085.1 Peribacillus sp. 05N428
GAGCCAAGATTTTATTCCACGCTTCCTCCAGCCCTTACCTCACGATAAGTACCTTGCGCTTCCTTAGTGGTTGGTCGATGTGTACCCCCACAGTGGACTTTCACCACCTAGATAGATGCCATGCCTGGCACACAAGAAAAAGCTGCCTTTATAGACAGCTCCGATCTTCAGCTAAGGCTATTTTCGTAAAGATAGTTGTTTTTAAAACGAAACTATTTAAGGTTGATTGGAGCGGAAGTGCGAGACTCCTGCGGGAGTAGCGGGACAGGTGAGACCCCACAGGCGTTTACGCCGAGGAGGCTCACCGCCCGCCCCGCGGAAAGCGAGCATCTGGAGGGGAAATCACCACATCGTACTACTTGGTAAATAGCAACAAAGTATGTGGAACAGCCTCAGCTAAAGCACCCGTTCGTATCAAGTTTGCCACAGTAACCCTTTATTGATATGCATTAGAAGTTTTTCTATACATCTCTTATTTTTATAAACTAAAGGATGACGAGATTAGATTGTTATACTTTGTATTAGAAAGCTAACAATTGAGATTAGAATTTGCTAGCTTTAATATATTCGAGTTATTACTTTATTTTCAAATACTCAGTAAATAAAAGATAATCCTTATTACAAAGCAGCATTGCAGTATAACGTTTATAACCTGTTAATAACGGTGTAATTAAGGGGCCTTCATACATATTAAACAAACGTAGCAGAATCGCAAATGAATGATTTCTTTCCAATTCAGTTCTATTACGTTTAAACTCTGTAACTATATCAAGTGTAAGTAATCTGTCCCAATATATTCTATAAGCTTCTGTTCTTTCTTTTTCAGTGATTCGGGCATTTTTTATTACTTCAAATGTTTCAAATAAATACTTATAAAATTCATCTACTGGGATGACGCTGCCAGTTAAATGAGTTTTATTCTCAGAATTAATATGTCTCACCCAATAATAACAAGGAGAATCCGCATATATACTAATTTTTTTAGTGTGTAAATAAGCACTCATAGCAATGGGGTGATCTTCTGCCAATCTAATATCTTTTCTAAAACGAATATTCAAAGAACGGAGATATTCAGATTTAAACATTTTCAATACTGACATCGTGTCCTTTACTAGCGAATCAAAAAAATTCGTGTTTATTTGCGTACTTTTAAATACATATACAGGAACTCTACGATTGACGCCCTCATATTTTCCGATAATAACATCTGAATCGTTTTCTTTACCTAATGTATACATATTTGAAATGGAATTTTCACCAAGATAATCGTCTCCATCAACAAAGAAGATATATTCCCCTTCGGCTTCATCGATAATTCTATTTCTAGCGGTTGATGGGCCGCCAGTATTTTTTTGAGTTAATATCTTCATATTGCCATTTATATTGTACTTTTTTTTATAATTCTCAATAATTTTCACTGTATCATCCGTTGACCCGTCATCTACTATTAGTACTTCGATACCCTGAAATATATCTGTTTGAGATGTTATACTATCTAAGCATTTTAGAATATTTTTACTTTCATTGTAACAAGGTATCCCAACTGTAACCTTAAGCATGACCACTTCTCCTTAAAAGACTATAAACTACATCAGAAATATTTATCGTCGTTTTTTGGTTAATTATACCATTATAAGTCTAGTTAAATAGATGATTTATATGAATTTAACAATTAATAATTGTTACGAGGAATATTAATCATATTTATAGATAGACATTGATGTGTTTAATCTTCTTTACAATCCTGCTCCTTTAGCTCCATAAGAAAAAGGCTGGGGTAACAACCCACCAATCATATTCCACAATGGTACAGATAAAATTCACCTTTAGCTAAAGCTTCTCCCATTAAAATTATTTTTTCAAATTGTGTAATCACTTCATCTCGGTTGAAGACTAGTTTTTTATAGTCCCCCTCCTGATTGTCAGCTTCGCCATATACGAATTCTCCAGTGAGTTCAAATTTATCAGGTGCATTTTTAATTAAACTCTTCCATGACGAAAAAATACTTATTAAAGTTTCTGAAGAGTGAATATCAAAAAGGGTTACTCCATGATTGTTAATACCCCTGCCACTTGGAGTTCCTTGCAATGATGGGTTTTTACTTGGAATCCATTCCAATGAGTCCATAATGTATTAAATCAAATAATCATGTATAACAATACTATCGATTACACTGTTATTTCTTTCTCTGTACATCCAAACATCCTTTATATCAGTTGTCTTAGAAATAAGCCCAAGCTCATGTTTGCCTCCTTAAAATAGGTTGGGTTAGGGCTTATAATAGCACTTCTTATTGAACTAACCGGAAAAGCGATTCTTATAAAAGAATCGCTCCAGATTGCGAAAATTTGTAAATTTCTTTTATATGTTGATCCAAAGAAAGTAACTGAATTATTGGTTTAAATCCATATATTATTTTCAGCAGGTAGTCTAAAATTAGTTTCACCAGTGTTGACTACACCTTTAGGCTCTACCAGCATTATATGGCATTCCTTTTCAGCATGAGGCTTATGCTCCATACCTTTTGGTATCACATACATTTCTCCTTTGGAAAGTTTAACCTCTCCATCGCGGAATGCGATGGACATATCGCCGTCTATCACGATGAATGCCTCATCGGTGTCTTTATGATCGTGCCATACAAAATCCCCCAGAATCTTAACTAACTTAAACTGATAGTCATTCATTTCACCAATGACTTTGGGCGACCAGTGTTCACTGAATTTGGACAGTTTCTCGCTTAGATTAATAGCATTATAATTGATATAAATCCCCCCAGAACTATTATTACCTTTATTTTACAACTTCCATAGATTAATTACTATTTTGATTAAGATCTCAAAGTTTCTGCTGATCCTCCACAAAATGGCCCTATTGTTGAACAAAGACCACACAGCAATCTCGAACTATCCTGCCCCGATAGTTGCATAAGAAAAAGCTGCCTTAAAGACAGCTCCGATCTTAAGAACGCACCCGTTAGTTCATTAAGAAAATTGAAACTTCTTCAAGAATCGTGCCTATACGGATGCTAATTTTAAAAGAGTTACCTGAAAAATTATTTTAAGAGCGCCTAAATGGCTCTTTTTTTATATTTCGTACTTATCAAAACTAATATGTACGAATATCCCTAAAAAATTATTAATATCAAGCGTTTAACCTACTGAAAAATTCTTTTTCCTTCCCACTTTCTATTAAATAGCAATTGGCCCTTTGTTTGGCAACCCCTACTTTTATATATTTTTAGTCATCCGGAATAATTTCTATACAAATAAGTCTAACTTCTCTTTTAATATCGAAAAATAAGACTTTTATCCTAACGCATTGCAAAATAAATAGGAGTTTAGTATATTTATCCCAATAGAGGTAAATGCAGTAAAACATAAAAATTGTACGTTAAGCCTAGAAATGTTGATATAAAAGGGAATGTTCTGATAACGTCCGTTGTTTTTCAATGCTAATTTAAGCATTAAAAGAACTTTAAAAAGTGGTTTGATTTGACCGATTAATTTGCTTTCCGTATAACATTTCTAAAATGTTGTGGATACCTCTAATATTTTAGAAAAGAGGTGTATTTATATGAAGAATTTTGTTCCAAAATTCTTGTTCTTTGCTGCTATTGTTCTTTTATTTTCAACGGTTACAGAACCACTTTTATCTTATGCTGATACCAAACCAACAAAAAAATTCGAAGATGATTTTTTCTTTGGTGAGGGAATCTTAGAAAATTTAACGTATGAAGATTTAAATAAGTTGAGTGATAATGAGCTTGAAAATTTAGGAGTATATACAGGTGAAGGTGCTGAAGAATTTAATGAAGAAATTCTAGATGATGATTTTGATTTTGAAGCCGCCGTCGAAGAGTTAGATATTTCTAAAATGGAAAATGATGAAAAAGAAGAATTTTTGATACTTGTTAAAGAAACAGCAACTATTTCGGGAACTGAAGAAGTAAAATTATTAGAAGAGGCACTTATTGGTCTTTTTGATGGAAATTCGGAAACGTTTAATGACCTAGAGGCAACTCAAGAACAATTAGAAGAAAAATATTTAGAAAAGTTAGAATTCGAAGAAATTGCTTTAGTCTCTAAGGTGAAAAAAGTGCTTTTTGGTTCGGATACAGTTTATGCAGCTAAGAAAAAGGGAAAAGTTGCTGTTGGTATTTATGTGGCAGGTGCTGCTTTTAACCTAGCAATAGCTGGAGTAGTTGGAGGGGGTATATCTGCAGTTAAAAATTACATTAAAAAGAAAGGGATAAAGAAAGCTCAAGAAGGACTTTCAAGAGTAGTTACAGCCCAAGCTAAAAAGCTAAAGATTAAAACGATAAGAGGCGTTGCTATTGCAACAGTTATTGGTTCTGCTATTGGATTTGCTTTAAACTATGGCGATCCTGGAACAGCTATAGCTAAATTTAGTGATGGTAGGGATTGGTATAAAAATAATGGATGGATTGATATAACAAAATGAAATATTTAGGATATTTTCTATACTTTATTATTGCGACCGTAGTGTTTTATTACTTAAGTAGATATGTAGCAACTCAGGAGAGCGGTTCGTTTGGACTTATAGCAGGTAATTTCATCCGCGGTCTAATTATTGTCATAACAGGATATTTGATTGCTATAAGGATACAAAAAAGAGAATAAAATCACTATTTTTATTTTAGAAAATTCTTTAAGTTTTTAAAAAGAAGGCTTCAGCTTGTTCACAAAGTCAGCTCGGTTCTGTAAGAGGTAGTACCACATTGCCATAAGTTAATATTTCTAATACCCCAAAACAAAAATATTGTTTTGGGGGTATATTGTTTCTTAGCTTGATGGACATGAGTCTGTACCCTTAGTACAAGGAGTTTATACATAACGAACGTTTTTGATAGGATTATTTATCCTTGTTTTATACGTTTGTTTTTCAATATAAAAATACACATACTGGAAATAATCCTACAGGGTTTTTAATACTCGCTATATCTTCCGTTACCTTTAAACGAAGAGCAGATTCGATACGAAGTTCTGCTTCTACTTCATAAACTTGTATCCAATACATTTGGCTTTGGAGGTCATCATGCAGCAATCGTTTTTAAAAATTCGATTGAATTGACTTTCGCTCGTTTTTTTAAAAATTATCCTTAAGTCCTCAAGAGAAATTTTGGTTAGTACCTTAATGGGTTTTTTAGTAATTAACTACGAAAAAGACCTTTTTTCTTCTATAAGCTATATTAACTAATTTAGTAACAAAACAATAAAGATTCCTTGTCCCCAAGTTTTCTGAAATATACATATTCGTTATATAAGCCCTTTTCCACTCTTATTGGTATTGCACCCAAGCAATAATTTTTCATTATCTTTTATCATCCATATAAACAAGGCTACATTATTCTTCGATTAAGAAAATGACAAAAAAAGATCTAGTGCCAATGACTAGATTCTCTTTTTAATATCTTCTCTTATTGATTCAATGATAGTACCTGATAAGTTTGCTGGAAGAGATGAGCCATCCTCAAAAACCCATGCATTAATTATTTCAAGATCTTCTTTTTTTAAAGTAATGCTATAATCTTTATCATTGTGAGTAAAGTCAGCTGTAACCGATTCTTCACCATTAAACTCGTCATCAATAATCATATTTTTTATTTCATATGGCTTCACGATGTAATCTCCTTTTTAACATTCTTGTATATAGAATTAGCCTTATAGGATTGTTTATTCATTTATTTCATGTCAAACCAAAAAACGAAGGGCTACTTTCAGAAGATGAATCATGTCAATTCCATTAAATTGTAGTTATCATAGTGCAGCATTCATATTTTCTCTCAACCCAAAAACCTTATTTTTGATTGCCTTTAAGTAAAAATCAACCATTAATTTAGGATGAACTAGTTTACCTACATGTTTTTTTCTTTTCTTGATTCACAAAATATGATTAGTCTCATGATCAACTTCACCTAATCCAATTAACAACAGATAGAGATATTTCGTTTATAGTGAACTGTTCTGGGAAAGAAGAATGGAGATTTCAGACTGATGATAAAACTTTTCTAAATATAGGAGGATTAAGGGGAAATCAGAGCATATGCAAAAGGAATCAAGTTACACTGTTAAATGTCCTCTTCCTGGCTTCATATAAAAACAACAATAAAACAAGCGTTTCTTACTGATCAAAGTAAGTAACGCTTGTCTACCAATTCTTACCCACGCACTGATTAGTGGCACTTTTTTTATTCTCTAATTATTTTTAGGATTCCCCATACCCATTATCAAAAAAAGAATCAAATCCCCCATCAAAATCCTCTGTTGCTTCTTCAAATATTTCCTCAATATCAAAACCTTCCAGCATCTCAGTGAATAACATAGTCCCTAAAACACCCACTGCTAATCCACCAACCATTCCAGGTATAGTGTTCCCCATTTGGGAAGAGCGACCATGAGGATGGTTTGCGGAATAAGAGAACGGCTGTGTAAAAGCAAAAGGCTGATCAATAGCTTGCGATATATACTTTCCAAGTAGCTTATGAAGATCGTCTTCTTGCTCAAGAACTTTTTGATTTAAATGAAACTCACGTTTTGCTTCAATTTCCTTGTAGCCGCTTTTACAGTCAACTTCCATCCAGACCCGGATACCTGATTCTTCATTGGCAAACCGCATTTCCACTTCATTTACTTGTCCCATGAATTGTTGTGTGGGAAAGAAAGCAAATTCCTGTCCATATTGATCGAGTTTACCTGAGTCTGCTGTCTCGCGAAATCCTAATTGAGCCATTGCATTAAAAATGGATGTGATAGATTCCTGGGATTGGATGACTAGCCGGTCTACATCTTTGCGGTCGACCCCGCCCTCAATATCAAGATGTGTATCCAGATAGTATGAAACAGTTCCCCTTGAAATAGGTATATTCATAGGTAGGACGTAATGAAAAGGAATGACCTTACGTTCTTTGGGCTGAATACAATCTCGATTAACTAATGGTATATGTGCAACTTCCTTAGTAACGCTTCCTTGTTTTAATACCACATTCATCATCAACCGGACAGTCAATTGATTGATTTTCTGTTCCACCTCACCGCCTTGAATGACTAGCTGCCCTTGAATGCTTTCTCCCGCTTGATAATTATGATTGTCACATTGTAAATCTACAGTTGCAGCTCCTTTTCCTAAGCTTGCTAAGATTTTTTTAAACATACGTCCTCTTCCCTTCGTCAAACCTCTATTAGAATTTATATGTAAAATGGGGCGTAATTAGAAAGAACAAGAACAAGAAATCCATTTGTATTTTATGAGTTTCTAAATTATCCCTGATAGTATTACGTCAAAAAATGAAAATAGTTTCAAATAATTTACCGCAGTTAGTGATCTTCCTTTGATATTGGAGTTCGTCATCTTTTATGATGCTGTTGATGGATTATTAACATTAATTATTGTTAATTTAGGGGGAAAACCAGCAACAATACAGATAACGATTGAGGGAGAGTTCAATTTTCGCTCAAAAAAAAGAATGCCAGGAGCTAACAATTCTTCGCCCTGGCATTTTTATTATTAGGCATAAATCAAATTTATCCTCTCTGGTAAAACAAACCTATTTCACCCCACTCAAATGCATGCGCTTACATTCAACTTCGGAGAAACACTTCTCTCTTTCTCAACAGATCCGTTCATTATTACCTTACTGGGCTAAAGGTATATTCCTATCTAAAATATATAGAAATAACCGACTTCACGTTTTAAGGGATATAAGAACCATATTATAATTTCTCGATTAAGGATTGTAATTCCTCTTGAAGGTTTCCTTTTGAAAAAGCAGAGTGCAGAATTTCATGAACTGTATTTAATGATATTTGTAGTTTTTCTTCACCTAATGTAGTTAAACGTGTGTAAATACCTCTTCGATCATCTTCGCATATTTGCCTTTGTAATACGCCGCAGCTTTTTGCTTCAAGCCTGACTACCAGCCTGGATATAGCACTTTGACTTAATCCTACCATCTCTTGTAATTGTTGTAGCCTCAATTGTTTTTCGCTTGTTTTGGATAAAAAGTAAAGAACGTAAAACTCTTTTAATGAAAGGTTATGATTTTTTTGCAAAGCACTTTCCAGCTCATTCGTAATGCTCATTTGAATATTTGTAATCGAGAGCCAATTATCTAAATACTTCTTATCTTGGTTGTTTTTCATGCACATTCCACCCTGTTCTATCCTTTATAATAAAATTTGGCACTTTAATTTATTATCATAAGGCATATAAATTGTTCTAAAATACTCCATAAAAAATAATTTTACCAAAGCCAGAATTTTTATAGTAAAACTTATTTGAAAAAGTGCGTGCCATATTGGCCGTTTCCATGTAAGTTATTTGGTTCTTCTCATTTTAGACGAGTTTCTTCTTTTTGTCTAAAATTGAGTTAATCCATAAAAAAAGCAGTCAAAATGACTGCTTTTTTCTTTAACGCATCGTAACTGAACAGGACCCTATTTCATTTCCACCCCAGTTAAGTGAAAGCTGGTCTTGATCTGAAAGAGGACCGACGCCACTTGGAGTACCGGTAAAAATTATATCTCCTTTTCCAAGCCCAAAATGCTCTGCTGTAAATTCTATAATGGTTTGCAAATCAAAAAGTAAGTCTTTAATATTCCCGACTTGTACACGCTCTCCATTTTTTAAAAGGGAAAAATCTAATTGTTCACATGCTTCGACACCTGGAAACGGAATAAAATCACTAACAACTGCCGAATTTTTGAATCCTTTAGCCAAAAGCCAAGGATGCTGTTTTTGTTTTAACTGTGATTGAACATCTCTAAGTGTCAGGTCCAACCCAATGGCCATGGAATCTACTATTTCATCTACTTTCATTCCTGGTCCGAACTGTTTTGCGATATGTATGACAAGTTCAGTTTCAAAGTGAACGGAACCCTGATTACTCGGCAACGTAATTGACTGACCGTTTGCTTCCACGAGCGAATGAGTTGGTTTTGAAAATAAAAAAGGGGAAGTTGGTATTTCATTATTCAACTCTTTTGCATGCAAAGCATAGTTTCGACCTACGCAAAAAATATTTTTAATGTCTTTCATCATAAAACTCACTCTTTTCTTTTAAGAAATCAATATTTAAATGATAGTGGAACAATTTGAAAACCTTACTCATGGCATAAGAAGAAGCCCTCCGATTTAAGTACATTTTATATTTTTCTGACTTTTTATACAATGATTAATATAATTTCATGTTCGAATGACGTTAGGGCGGTCCAGATTTTAACATGTGGATAAAATACGAAGTCTTAATGCCCTATGATTGGTGAAGAAGAATACATCCACATAATTATTTTTTATTTTGACAAAAAAAGAGCCAACAAAAATTGTTGGCTCCTTGATTTAAAAAGTAGAAGCTAAATCTTTTGAACGTGCTATAGCATTTTCTTTAATTTCTTGTGCTTTATCAGGCATTGCTGCATGTCCTTCAATGAATAAACCTTCAAAGGAAGGCACTCCGAAGAATTGCATGATGATATTTAGATATCGGTGACCCATTTCCATTTCAGCTGCCGGTCCTTCTGAATAAATACCACCGCGAGCTTGAATATGCAAGGCTTTTTTATCAGTTAAAAGACCAACTGGGCCTTGTTCGGTGTATTTAAATGATTTACCTGCAACAGCTACGGAATCAATATACGCTTTCAAAACTGGCGGGAATGAAAAGTTCCATAAAGGCGATACAAATATATATTTATCGGCAGCTATGAATTGCTCACATAATTCTGAGAGCCGACTAACTTTCGCTTTCTCCTCCGACGAGAGTTCTTCAAAACCCTTTCCAGCTTGAAGTTTCCCCCAACCACTGAAAACATCCACATCAATTTCAGGAATATTTTCTTTATAAAGGTCAATATTCACAATTTCATGGCTAGGATTTACTTCTTTATATGTGTCAATAAATGCTTTTCCAACGGCCATACTGTAAGATTGTTTGTCATCATGAGGATGGGCCGTGATATACAATACCTTTGTCATTCAGTATCTTCCCTTTCTTTTTACATATTTGAACATTCTAGTTTGTCTAGGGAATTCAACCTTTATACAATTACTCGAACTAAAATACTTTAATTGATGGGTATAAAATTAAGTCCGTAAGATAGAAATTCGTTTTCAAGGGCAGTAAGGTATAAATCTTCTTTCAATTTGTGAGAAAGGATGTGATTTTGGATATGATAAAATAAGACAATCTGGTTCCACTTTAGGAGGACTAAGAAAATGACGAATTCAATAAAATTTGATCTCCACACTCACCATGAACGCTGTGGACATGCTATCGGCACAATTGAGGATTATGTAAAGCAAGCCATCGAATACGGCTTGCATTATATTGGGATTTCTGATCATTCTCCATATTTTTATAGTGAGGACGACCATCTCTATCCAACTATTGCAATGGCAAAAAGTGAACTTGTCCCTTACATTGAGGAAGTACTTCGCTTAAAAGAGAAATATGCAGGCAAAATTCACGTATTATTAGGAATGGAAAGTGATTTCTTCCCTGATCACATTGAAGTCTACCGTGATCAATATCTTTTACACCCCTTTGACTACATAATTGGATCTGTTCATTATGTGCAGGATATTAGCATTTTTAAAAGAGGGCGTTGGAATGGCTTAAGCTCTAGAGAACAGGCAAAAGTAAAGGATGAATATTATGAATTAATACAGAAATCGGCTAAAAGCGGAGTGTTCCAAATCTTAGGCCATATTGATGCAATGAAAGGTTTTTATCCAGCCTTTTCTTCCATTGAGACAGACAGTATTGAAAAAACGCTAAAAATCATTAGTTCAGAAGATATCGCCATTGAGATTAATACCTCTGGTAAAACGAAAGATTGTGGTGGGTGGTATCCAGCAGATGACATTTTAGAACGAGCTCTTTTCTATGATGTGAAGGTAACCTTTGGATCAGATTCGCATACACCGGAACGTATTGGCGATGAATTTGAACTAGTTAAAAAAAGACTAAAGGAGATCGGCTTTTCTGAGTGGGCTTACTTTGTTAAAAAGGAAAGGATTCTCACTCCACTTTAACCTTTCAGTCATTAGAACAGGTCCGATCATTAGAGCGTCCTGTAACCATGTGGAATGAACATTTTCAATCCTTTTGCTACTAAGAAGGCCAAAGTCCAAAAATTCATTCGTGTACAGGGGTAGCTACTGAATCCTGTTACATCCCTTAACTGATCAATGAATCGGTACCATTTTTTTTTATGGGCATAAAATAATCATTATGCATTCTGTCATAAAAATCATCACGATTGCTTACAAGTTTTTCCCCGTTCATTTCAATGAATTCCAGTCATCGACCTATTTTTTGCATAAAATAAAAGTATTTAGGGAATTAATAACTAACCATTTGTTTATCTTATAAAAAGGAGTTGATTTTGGGATGATTGATAACCCATTGTATAAAGAGAATGACGAAACCCTTGTAGAGTCCGTTGAAGGTGATATCAACTCTTCTATAGGACGATCCGAAGCCCCTCCAAAAGCCCAGTCGAAAGATCCTGAATTCGATCTTTTTGGCACAGTATTAAATGGGTATCTTTAATTTATACTTCCTTATTGAATAAAGCTTGTTTCAACACCTAAAACATTATAAATTTTTAAAAAGAAGAGCACATATTAGTCACGTATAATATGTGCTTCCTTTTATTAAATTCAAGCGCCCTTTTCGCTCATGATATTCCTTTGCTCTTCCTTGTTCTTTTGGAATTGACACTTCTCCAATTTTATCAATTGAGTTAACTATCGACATTTTTTAAACTGCCTGCCCCTTTATTAACATAAGAAAAAAGGTTGCATCAGCAACCTTCCTTTGAAGTAAGCCCTCTCATTCATGAAATAGCTGAAGCTGGTCCGTTTTAGTTCCCCGAGTTCGCCTCGTTAACCGGCTTTTGTACTTGTACCTTTTCCCCTATTTCAATGGATAGCAAATCCTTCCCTACTAACACAGTTCCTTTATATGTTTTTTTTGTTCTTTCTAGCAAATCAGCTTTTTCTTCTGTTAATCCTCCCAATAATACTATATGTGAGTATACAGCAAGTTTTGGTTGTATTTGGCTAAAGACTTTACCTGCTTCCTCCGGTGTAGTGTGAAGATCAAGTATATTGGCGATTGATTCTGATTCATTATCAGGTTTTGCCGCTGCAACCTCATGAATCACCACATCAGCACCTTTGGAAAATTTTATAAGATTTTCATTATAGCGGGTGTCACCTGAGATCACTACTGAATGTCCTTTGTAATTAACCCGATAACCGAAAGCCGGCTCTATTGATTTATGGTCAACCTTGAAGGCTATTACTTCAATTCCCTTTTTGTTATAGACAATCCCCTCCTTGATATCATTTGCGACAATACTTGCTCCTTCAACGTTCCCATTTCCAGAGTCATCCCTTGCATCCAAATCGGCTTTATATGCTTTATTCATATGTACCATCATTTTCTCGGTTCCATTAGGTCCCCAAATCTTAAATGGTTGCTCTCTTTTCCCTCCTGTTGGTAAGGAACCTGTAAGCCATACGTCCGGTATGCCGATTGTATGATCCGAATGCAAATGCGTAAGGTATAACTTATCAACACTGCCTGGTAACATATTCGCTTTATATAATTGTAAAGCGGTTCCGCGTCCAGCATCAAAGAGGAGTTTTTCATTACCAACTTCTACAAGAGTAGCTGGACCGGAGCGGGATGTACTTAAAAGTGGAGAGCCTGTACCTAATAGGGTTACTTTAAAATCTGTTTGCTGGACCGCTGTTTGGCCAAATGAAGGAAGAAATAATGATAATGATAAAATTATGGTCACTACCAACAAAAAACCAAACGAAATATTCCTTATTCTTTTCTTCATAATAAAAACCTCCTGTCAGATTATTTGACTTTACACAAGGTAAACCCAATTGTTTCTAATATAAAACGTTGTTTCGAAAACAAATGCGCAAACTAAATATTACAATATTTATAATATTCAGTCAATAATAAGCAAAATAAAACATGTATGCTGTTTTAAGTTTCCATCCAGACAACAGGACTCAATTTGGGAAAGACGCGGAAATAATCTTAGTGAATATTGGATGAATCGTTCATACTAAATAAAAAATAACTATTAAGAAGGAGTTTATATGCCAAAAGAAAAAAATAATCCAGCTCAGCCAAAAAGTTTGGTTAGTCGATTAAACGACGTGATGGAAGTGGATACAGATGTCAATGAAGATCCTAATCGAGAAAAATTATTGGATGAATCCGTTGATGCTTTTCTAAAATCGAAAGAAGGACAGGAATATTAGGGGCGGAATTGTGGTCGCTATTGTCTTGTTTTAAAGCTTTTTTATATTTTTCCCACTTCAAACGGGCCCCTCATGAAGCTATTGAGCGGCCCGTTTTATACATTATCCTTGCAACATAACACTGAATTATAATGATTTAATGCACAAAACTCCCCATTAGTCGAAAATGACGATATAATGTTAGTGGTTTGATAGTATTCGAAAAAAGGAGGTCGTTTCCATGAATATTTTAATTTTGGGTGCAACTGGACGAGTTGGAGGTCAATTAGTTATTCATGGTCTGCAAGACAATCATCATGTTACCGTTTTAGTTCGCACTCCAGAGAAGATTGCTATAAACAATGCCAATTTAACCATCATTCAAGGTAATGTTTTAAATAAAGATGATATCGTACGTGCCATGCATGGAATTGATGTAGTTATTAGTGCACTTAATACTGATGGGACAACGACTTTATCAGCAAGTATGCCACTAATTATCGAAGCTATGAAAAACGAAGGTATACAACGAATTATAACCATTGGAACGGCAGGTATCCTCCAAAGTAGAACAACCCCAAATTCTCTGCGTTATCAGACAAGTGAATCAAAGCAGAAGTCTACCCGTGCAGCGAAAGAACATCATGAAGTTTTCGATTTGCTTAAACAATCAACACTTCAATGGACAATTGTCTGTCCTACGTATTTGCCGGATGGAAAGAGAGTTGGTATATATCGTATAGAAGGCGACTTTTTGCCGGAGGATGGTATTGAAATATCCGTTCCGGATACAGCAGAATTTGCATTTAGCCAAATAAAAAGTAACAATTTTTTAAAAGCACGTGTAGGTATCGCCTACTAAAAATTCCAATATGCATGAATCCCCTTCGATTAAATCGTATAGAAAGCCGGTCAATTTTCTTCGTCAATGAACACAGTCAGGTGAACCATTGCCAGGAATATTTTCCGGTCTTTTGGGCGAAGATTTTGCCAGTACCATTGTGCTATATTTCCTCTCCGAAAATAGCCACATTCTGCCGGTCAGGAGCAAATGCTTTCCCGTTCCACTTCAATACAGTCTGTACAAATCCCAGTGAGTCGGCATTGTACCTCCCTGCGATCCTCTGATACGCTTCGAGCTCATATATGCCATCCCTATTGAAATCAACCGGATATAAAGCAGATAAAGGATTGACCCATCCTTCAATCGGCACCTTCAATATACCATCCTTGTTATAAATTTCAGATAAATATTCCTGATCCTTATAAGTCAGGTCAAGAATGTACCTTTCTTTTAGGTAATGACTGTTCACCTTTACTTTGTATTGGTTTTCATAATGAACATCGTATTGAAAGGATTCATTGAATGAATCTGAATTAAAAATGGTCATGAGTTGACCGTTAAGGTAGGAAAAAACATACGTATAAATGGAACCCCCGCTTCCTCCTGTATCAATGACCACTAATATGTCATCCCCCTCATTACCTGTAAAATCACCAAGAAAAAGGGTCGGATTATATCCTGCGTCATTTTTCATGGGAACTTGTTCATATTGATTAGTCCTCCCATTTTGGATAACCAAAGTTATATTCCTCCAAAAGGGACTATCAGGGGTTTTAATTGCGGTAAGAAAAACATTGTCATTTGTCCCGTCCCCATCAATATCTCCCTGTTTTGAGGTCACTATGACTGTTCTGCTGGAGTTCATTTGTCTTGAAAGAACGGTTTGGAGGTTCAATTGCATGTCTACCAGTTCCTGTTTGGAAGGATAAGGATTCTGAAACGACAAGGCGTTATCTATCGTTTGCAGTGCTTCATTTGTTAATCCTGCCCTACTTTGGGTCTCAGCCAAACAGTACCAATAATAGGGATGATTCGTTTCTTGTATTTTTGTGTAATAGTAATGAATCGCATTTCTGATGTCATACATATCCAACTTCATCACACCTGCCTCTTTATTATCCATATAGAATTATATGCAGGAATTTTGTGAATAGCCTTGAGTGCATATCTATGTCCTTTTCAAACATAGCGCCATAATTATCAATGATCTCGGGCATAATACTTTTTTATTAACATATTCGCTTGCATATATTTATGTAATTTGCTATTATAACTGACGAACGTTCGTTAAATTATGAGGTGATATTATTGAAAAGTAATGAAATTAAGGAAGCCGCTCTAAAATATTTCACGATTCATGGTTATGAAGGAGCTTCGCTTTCTCAAATAGCTGAAGAAGTCGGCATGAAAAAGCAATCCATTTACGCTCATTTTAAAGGCAAGGATGATCTTTTCCTGCAAGTTTTACGTGATGCGAAAGAGACGGAGCTATCGTCGAAACTCCAATATTTCAGTAAAGTTGATTCAAAAAATCCTGAAAAAGACTTATACGGATTCCTTCAATTGGTCATCGACCTTTTCCAAAAAAATGAGCATATAAAGTTTTGGCTGCGTATGTCCTTTTTTCCGCCAGCGCATCTTGAAAAAGAAATCGGGCAGGAAGTGATAGATATCGAGGAAAAGGTGCAGGCGATCCTGGAATGTAAATTCCATGATTGGATCGATGCCAAATTAATCGTCGAAGATGAAGCCATAACGCCGACCTATGCATTCTTGGGAGTCGTGGATTCCATTTTGCTTGAGCTTGTATACGGCAATGATGAGAAAAGGCTGAAGGATAAATTAACTGCCTCCTGGAAAGTGTTTTGGAGGGGTATTTCACAAAAATGATTCACAAAGAAAGTGGTGTTAACACATGAATAAACCAATTAAAGATCAAAAGGCGGTATTAATTATTCTTCTAAGCAATATATTCATTGCTTTTCTGGGAATAGGACTCATCATCCCCGTTATGCCGTCATTTATGAATATCATGCATTTATCCGGAAGCACGATGGGCTATCTGGTTGCCGTATTTGCGGTTTCACAGCTTGTCATGTCTCCATTCGCAGGTCGTTGGGTTGACCGTTACGGCAGAAAGAAAATCATCATCATCGGCTTATTCCTTTTTGGTGTTTCGGAACTAATCTTCGGTGTAGGGACAAACGTGTCGGTGTTTTATTTATCAAGGATCCTTGGCGGAATCAGTGCCGCCTTTATCATGCCAGGTGTTACTGCATATGTTGCGGACATTACATCCGTTCAAGAAAGGCCTAAAGCAATGGGCTATATTTCAGCCGCCATTAGCTTGGGCTTTATAATAGGACCAGGAATCGGTGGCTTTGTTGCAGAATATGGTATACGCTTGCCCTTCTTCCTTGCGGCGGGCATTGCTTTTATAGCTTGCCTTTCATCAATGTTCATTTTAAAAGAACCGATGACAAAGGAACAGCTTGCAAAAGTTTCTGCTAATACAAAGCAAACGAACTTTATCGGCGATTTAAAAAAATCTCTGAATCCGCTTTACTTTATTGCGTTCATCATTGTATTTGTACTCGCTTTTGGTTTGTCAGCCTATGAAACGGTTTTTAGCCTATTTTCTGATCATAAATTCGGCTTCACGCCGAAGGATATTGCCATTATCATTACAATAAGCTCTATTTTCGGAGTTGTTGTGCAAGTATTCATGTTTGGAAAGCTGGTAGATATACTCGGCGAAAAGAAGCTTATCCAATTATGTTTAATCGTCGGGGCCATTTTTGCGGTAGCATCCACTATGATTTCCAGCTTTTTGGCAGTACTAGTGGTAACTTGCTTCATATTCCTTGCATTTGACCTGCTTCGTCCGGCATTGACGACATTTTTATCAAAAGCTGCCGGGAAAGAACAAGGATTCGTTGCTGGAATGAACTCCACCTATACGAGCTTAGGGAATATCGCCGGGCCATCCATGGGAGGATTGCTTTTTGACGTAAACATCCACTACCCTTATCTTTTCGCTGCTGTCATTATCGTCATTGGCCTTGGCATTACAGTCATTTGGAAAGAAAACCGATTGACAGAAAGCTTAGCGAAATAATGAAAGTCCCGGATTGTTAATCGTATCTTTCCTTTCTATCTGGCAAATTCTCAAACTTGAAAAATGATATTCTACTAAAAAACCCCCCTTGTCCATATTTGGGCAAGGGGGGTTTTTAGTTATCTTTTGAGAACGGGATTATTACTCCCATTTTGCTCACGATAACCGCTCCAAATTGATTTTGAATGTATACCGATCAGCCCGGTAGACAGATCTGACAACCGCAACTGGTTGATTGGTTTCAAGGGTACTTCTTCGTTCTATCAGCAATACAGGGGAACCTTCAGCTATCCCGAGCATTTCCGCCTCTTTTTTTTGAGCGATGGCGGCTTCAATTACCTGTCTGCCATGCTTGATTTTTAAGCCGAACTTTTTTTCAACATAATCATGAATGGCACTTACAGCTATTTCTTCCGTAAGGTCCAGGGCATGATTTTTAGGGATGTATAGCTTTTCATATGCCATCGGCAACCGATCAGCAAGCCTTACACGTTCCAGTTCGAAAATAGCAGTACCTGCTTCAACCTCAAGATTTGCAGCAAGTTCATTATCTGCCTTGACCTCCGTAAAACTGATAACTCGCGTACTTGGTTTAAGTCCTCTTGAAATCATATCCTCTGTAAATTTAGTCAGACCTTGCAAGGGCGGCTCCGATTTTTGTTCGGCAACGAATGTTCCTTTTCCGCGCTGCCTGTATAAATAACCGCCATTCACGAGGTTAGAAATGGCCTGTCTCACCGTCATCCTGCTTATGCCATATTTTTCAGTGTATTCTTTTTCTGAAGGAATCATCTCTCCTGGCACCAATTCAAGACTTTGAATCGCTCCTTTAATCTCCTCTTCAAGTTGATGATAAATGGGACTCGGAGAATTCTTTTGGATCATTCAGCTTACATCTTCCTTTCATCGTGATGTATATTCTTACAAGGCATCCTGATCGGAAACATCTCAAGCTAAAATTTAAGTTCGTTGATTTTATCCATTTTATTAGGCCCACATTTAGGTATCCAAATTCCTTTTTGTGAATTTCAGTACCGATTCCCTTGAACGTTCAATTTCGTTTTTATTTTCATTATAGTATTTAGAAACATACGCATAGAAAATAATGCTGACCGTTAGAAATTGGGCAAAAAGCGAACTTGTTGCAGCACTTCGGAATTTAGCCTCCGGTGCACGTACATGATTTAGTGACATATCAACTTTTTTAGTTAGTCCATTGTTCCCCAATCGCGATAAACCAATTGTTTTAATGCCATATGCTTTAGCAATATCAACGAGTTCCAGAATTTCTTCAGTTTCGCCACTATTGGAAATACAGAAAAAAACGGTATTCTTTGATGATGCAGCAAGTGCAGTGGCCGTAATATGCGGGTCTTGATTGGCACTTACAATCTTTCCTAACCGTAACCATTTCTGAGTAATATCTTCAGCAACGAGCCATGATGCCCCTAAACCATAGACATAAATCACATCTGCACTCCTCATGGTTTCAATGATATTGTCAAGAACGGCCTCATCCAAATAATGTGCCGTTTCTTGTATGGCCTGGACGGAGTTGGACACTATTTTATTTTTAATCGATGCTATTGTTTCATTAGGCTCAATGTCATGGAAACCTTTTTTCTCCGGCTGGGAAATCAGGGAGGATAGGGATACCTTCAGTTCTGAAAAACTATTAACTTTTATGGAATGACAGAACCTCGTTACTGCCGAACTGCTGGCATTGGCATGGTCAGCCAATTCATGTATCGTCATTCTCACTATATCTTTTGGATTTTCTAAAATATATTGTGCAATTTTCTTTTCTGATTTGGGCAGTTGGTTCAATAAACTTTCAATTCTCAATATAATATTTTCGCCGTGCATATGATTTACTCTCCTTGATCTTTACTTACTTTAAATGCTTCATTGCTATGTAGTAACAACCCAAGGTAGCTGATACGTCTTCTAAAACAAATTTCACATTTGGGTTTTCAAGTTTAATATGATTGATGAATGAGCTTTGCACCAATGGTACATTAGTCAATATGCTACCTTTTAATGCAATTGTAACATTCTTACACAACTTTAACTTCTTGATAACCTCAAGCGTTTGTTTTGCAAGGTGGTACCCGGCCTGATTCAGAATATTTTGCGAGAAGCCATCACCCTTCTCCGCATGTTGGACTATTAGGGGAACAAACGCGGCAATCTCGGATTTCGTGGCAGAATAAATGAATTTCTTCAGTTCCATTACACTAAGATAGCCAAGTTTTTTCAGTATCGACTCGGTTAAATGGCTATATTCATACCCCTCATCCTCTTCTTTCGTCATTCTTATAAAAGCCTGCATGGCGATCCAATAGCCACTTCCTTCATCCCCAAGAATGTGTCCCCATCCACCAGCCGATTTCTCGATTCCTTCATGGATGCCGATACTTACAGATCCCGTTCCGGATATGGTCAAAATGCCATCATTTCCTTTTAGCAAAGCAGCATGAGCGATAATTGCATCATTTACAATGGTGAACGGGGCCTTAAATGCCTTGCTTAATGCACTTTTTATGCCCTGCGGATTTTCAACTCCTCCATACCCGGCTAATCCTAAACAAATGTATAGGCAGCTGCCATCATCAATAGGAGTCATGCTTTGTTCAATTGCCTGTATAATGTTAGCGGTGGCTTGTTTTTCATTAATAAGCAGGTTTCCAAACCCCGCTCTGCCTTCACTAATTTTATTACCATCCATATCATAAACCACTGCTTCAGTTTTGGTCCCTCCGCCGTCAACACCGATAATATAATTCATGTCATTCTCCTATTCAGTAAAAAAGGAAGGAATATCACCGTTCCTTCCCTGATCCATTAATATTGAATTGGAATTTCCCCCATGGTTCCAAATAATCGAGGAGAAAAATTTCCTCTTCTGCTATTCGGCCAACTACATTCGTTTTCCCCGAATTCTTCATTTCCTTCAATGCAATCTGCAATTCCCCTTTATATTGTCCATAGAGCTCGTTTTCAATTAATATATCACCGCGTCTAATATCAGGCGTATATGTTGGTTTAAATTCTTCGCTCTTATATTTCACGCGTGATTGAGTCGAGCGAATCAGATAATCGGAAACATCTCCACGGTAAAAATGGAATTCTTCCAATACTATTTTATTCTCCAAAGCTGTTATGGTTTCGTGTAGGTTAACATTAAATGTTAACAGACCGCTGTTTAACAAGCTAAGCTGTTTCAATTCATCTTCAGATGCGTAAGCATTTGCTATGATTACATCATCAATCAATCCTGTAGCATACAAATGTTTCGCTTGTGTTGTAATCGGTAATTCCCGGTGCATTTCCAATGTACATAATCCTTCCATTATAGGCCAAGGTCCGTACGTTGCTGCATGTGAGCTGATGAAAGCTGCCGTGCGGATATTATGCTTTTTGAATGACTCACAGCATATAATGAAATGTGGATAGCTCAATCCTGCATAGCGATGGGGATAGAAGTTGTGCGATCCAACTAAATTTTCTATATTTGGTTTGTAATCCATGATATTTTCTAGATACTTCGTTGCATTACTCATGTTTATTTCAATTTTTAGACCATATGGATTATGTGTCATGATCGACTCTTCGTTGCCTGTAAAACCCATGTCCAGCCTGATTCCATACGCACCTAATTCTGCAAAAAATGATAAATCATTATACGAAATGCCTAGTGAACCGAATACTCGGGGAGCAATATCGACCATCACTTCCATATTCAATTGATTGGCATAATGAATCGTTTCTTTAAAATCTTTTAAAATCTTCTCTTTATCTCCTTCGACAGAAAGCAAGCAAGTAAAGATCTTTTTGAAGCCATATTTGTGTGCAAGTGCAATGTATTCCATGTCTTTTTCAACGGTTGAATGCTCTGGATAGATAGATATACCGAGTTTACCCATTTTTAATCACCTCTTTACTGTTGTGGGGCTAGCTTTTTTACTATGCGAATCATGTGTTCTATTAGTTTTTGTTCGCTCATTGCAGTCATCAAGTGATCTTGAGCATGAATCATCAATAAAGTTTTCTCACTTGGAACTCCATTCAATTCTGCTTGAATGAGCTTGGTTTGTGTCTTATGGGCCATGTTCAATTCTTCCTGGCCTTGTTTAATTAGTTCCTCTGCCTTTTCAAAATTAAATTCTTCCGCTTCTTTCAGTGCTTCGAATGCTAATCCTCTTGCATTTCCACTATGTGATATTATTTCAAAAATCTCCATTTCGTTATTGTTCAGTTCAGTTGACATATCATTACACTCCCATTTTATGTTAGATTATGAAGGTTCATTGGATTACTGTAATCCAGATTCACTGCTTAAAACACCATTCACTTGATGTTCGGAACAGCACTTTCACTGAAGAATCGCGGTAAGTATTCTTCATGCGCTTTTAAAAGTTTTTGTAAAACCATTTCCGCCAGGTCATCACTTGGGATGAGCGGGTTGATGGTTAAAGCCAATAACGCTTTATCATAAGAACCTGTAACGGCTGCCTCAGCACCAATTCTCTCAAATGATTTGATTTGTTGAATCAAGCCATGCACTTGTACGGGTAATTTACCCATAGCCAAAGGAATTGGTCCATTCTTGGTGACAATACAGCTTACTTCGACTGCTGAATCATAATCAATATCAGTAAGCGATCCTTTGTTTTGTACATTTAGCACTTGAATGTCTTTTTTATCATTATAAATAGAAGAAATGACGTTACATGCTGCATCACTATAGTAAGCTCCACCGCGCTGCTCTAGTTGTGGAGGCTTGATGTCAAGGGTTTCATCCTTGTATAGGTCAAATAAACCTTCTTCTAATTTTTTCACAATTTCAGCTCGGGTTTTCCCTGATTTGAATGCTTCCAACTCTTCTTCTAAAATCGTTTTTGTTTTGTAATAATACCGATGGTACGGGCAAGGCACCACTCCTAAAGATTTCAAAAACCTTCTGTTCCAAGCCAATGGGGCAATATTCTTCATCGTCAGCTGAACTTCAGGATTGCCAAGCATTTCAAGCACTTTATCTGTTACTTCTTGATCATCAACGAACACATGCATCCCGAATACCATGTGGTTTAAACCGGCGAAATCTATGTGCACTCTCTTCATATCGACACCAAGCATGCTAGAAATAGACATATGCATATTAAATGGAACATTGCATACTCCAATGACTTTTTTATGTTTACTGTAGCGGAGCAGGGCTTCCGTTACCATCCCCGCTGGATTTGTGAAGTTAATTAACCATGCATCAGGGCAGAGCTCCTCCATTTCTTCTGCAATTTCCAGAAGTATGGGTATCGTTCGTAATGCCTTGGACAATCCTCCTGCTCCATTTGTTTCTTGACCAATTAATCCTAATTCCAAAGGGATCCTCTCGTCCTTGATTCGTGCATCAAGTAAACCCACTCTCATTTGAGTTGTGACAAAATCAGCATCTTGCAAGGCTTGACGGCGGTCTAACGTTAGATGTATTTCCATTGGAAGTCCTGCTTTTTCAACCATCCGTTTTGCCAAGGTTCCTACAATCTCCAGTTTTTCTTTTCCTGCCTCAATATCCACTAACCACAGTTCCCTAATAGGTAACTCATCATATCGTTTTATAAATCCCTCTATTAATTCTGGCGTATAACTGGAGCCTCCACCGATTGTGGCAATCTTCAGCCCTTTTTTCATTTCCATTTCCCCAACACCTCATCGTAAGCTAATCTGGATTCTTCATTCATTTATAGATTATTGCATAACAAACCAGTGCACTTACCGCTAATAAAGACAAGAATAATAGTGTAACTTGTTTCTTGTTTTTAAACTTACCTTCAACAAAACAAACAACCATCGTCAATCCTGCGCTTATGGCAAAGGTATTTCCTAAGTACAGTGATAATTGTTTATTCATCTCAAAGGCATCCATTAATCTGTTAAAGATAAAATTAAAAACAAGAATGAAGCCAAAAAATAGAAAGGCACTTTTGTAACTAAAAAAGTGAATTCTGGATGTTGAATTCATGTCCTTTCCCCCTCTCAATTTATAAAAGGAGTTTGGAGCATTAGTCCCAAACTCCCTTTTAGGTATTCCTTATAAAGCGATATTTTTATTATCCGTGGTTTCTACCATGTTTTCCTGTGCTAAAAGCTTTTTATCGTACATCTTAAAGAATGGCAGATATATAAGGACCGAAATGGTTAAATTCACCATCACAAGAACAATGGCTCTCCAATCACCGCCCGTTGAAAGGTAGGCACCTATTGGAGCGGGCAATGTCCAGGGAACCATTACATATGTCGGGTTCACAAGGCCGATGGACGTTGCTATATATGCAAGTGTTGCTCCAATCAGCGGTGTAATGATGAATGGAATAATCAGTACCGGGTTCAGTACAATCGGCATCCCAAAGATAACAGGTTCATTGATGTTAAAAAGGCTCGGCACAATTGTTGCTTTCCCCATTGCTTTACTATAGCTGGACTTCGCAGTTAAGAGCATGGCTATTACTAATCCCAATGTTGCACCAGATCCACCAATCCAAATAAACCATTGGAAGAATGTTTCAGGTGCTATGTGGGGAATTGCCTTTCCAGCTGCAACTGCTGCCGAGTTATTCCCCAAGTATACTTCCCATACCGGACGAGCTACGGCACCTACTACCGATACGCCGTGAATACCAAATGACCAGAAGAATGTAATCAAAAATACTGGAATTAATACACCTGGCAATGTATCGCCAGCACTGATGAGTGGTGCAACCGCTTTATCAACAAGTGAATGTAAATCAACAGCAAAAACGACTGTAATTAAAGTCATGACAAGCAGGACAATTGAAACTGGAATTAATGCTTCAAATGAACGGGCTACTGAAGTTGGAACAGAATCCGGCATTTTAATCGTGATATTTTTTGTTTTACAAAAACGTAGAATTTCAACAGCAAAAATGGATACAAGCATTCCTACAAAAAGGCCATGGCCTCCGAGATTTGTCATTGGCAAAACAAACCCCACATCATCCATCATCTCTACACCAATTGTGAACAAGAAGGCTGCCAATGATAGTAAACCTCCAGATAGCGGATCAAGTTTATAGCTTTGAGATAAGCTGTAGCCTATACCAAAAGTAATATATAGCGTCATGATAAACATCGTTAATCGATATGGAATTAAAATTTCAGCTATATGTTTTGCAGACCATTCACCTAATGCAGTATCTGCTGCAACGGGCGGAAATGCAATGATCAAGAATAAACTGCCAAAGATGATGAATGGTAACGCGGAAACCACACCATCCCGAATTGCGCGTAAATGCTTTTGCTCAGACAATTTAGCCATAGGTGTTGAAAGATTATTTTCTAAAAAAGCTACAAACTTGTCCATTCGTGTTTTCCCCTTTTACGTTTAGTGAAAAGAAATAGTAATTAGTTATTATTTTGCTAGTTCCGTTACCAGTTTTAATAGTTTAGGTCCGCCAAGAGGGCTGTAAGCTTGGGCTGGAATGGCTTCACATGGGACGCCCGCTTCATCTGCAGAAGCCTTAAAACCATCGAAACGATGTTTGACTTGCGGAGCTACCATTGCAACATCCCAGCCATTTCGTACTTCTGCATCGAATTCTTGTGTGCCGACCGCCAATACTTCTATGTTTATACCCTGTTTTTCCCCTTCTTTTTTTAAAGCGCTTACAACGATTGCACTGGACATTCCACCTGAACATACGAATAATACCTTCATTATTTGTTCCTCCAATTTTTTAATTTTTTTATAAAAAGCGTTAAATCGTTTTTCTTATGAATCCTTGTGCCTTCACTAAACGATTTGAGGCTTCTTCATATGATACATTCGTTAATATCATGACAATTGCAATTTTAGGCTGGGCATGTGCCTTTTCTAAAAATTCATCTGCAATTTCATAGCTACAGTCAGTAGCATCCATGATAATACGTTTTGCACGTTCAACCAGCTTTTCATTCGTTAACTGTAAATCTACCATTAAATTCCCATAAACCTTTCCAACTCCAACCATTGAGGCGGTGGAAAGCATATTGCATACTAACTTTTGCGATGTTCCAGCTTTTAAACGTGTAGAACCCGTCAGGACTTCAGGCCCATTTACAACTTCAATCGCAACTTTTGCAATCTTACCTATTTCGGAACCTTTGTTACAGCTTATCGACACAGTTCCTGCACCAACTTGATTGGCATATTCCAATCCAGCAATAACATATGGAGTGCGTCCACTAGCTGCAATGCCCACTACGACGTCCCTGTTTGTCAATTCGATTTTTTTCAAATCTTCTGGACCTAATTCAAAACTGTCTTCAGCACCTTCAACCGCCTTAATGAAAGCCTTTTCCCCACCAGCTATGAGACCCACTACTTCACTCGGATCGGTATTGAATGTTGGGGGACATTCTACTGCATCCAATAAACCGATGCGCCCGCTTGTTCCCGCACCCATGTAAATTAATCTGCCGTTTTTATTCATGGCTTCAACGATCATGTCCACAGCTTTAGAAATTTGCGGAAGTTCTTTTTTTACACAATGGGCAACTTTAATGTCTTCTTCGTTCATCACTTCTAAAAATTCAAGAGTTCCCATTTCATCTAAACTCATGGTCTTTTCATTGCGACTCTCTGTCGTTAAATGCTCTAGCATACATATCATCCTTTTTTATTTCAGTGGTGAAAGTGGTGAAACTTTATTAGCTAAAGAGACTATATCACTATTAAAAATTAATTTCAATATTGTGTATACATTTTTAAAAATTAATTTTAAAATAAAAGTAAGATAACTAATGATTGTTATCTTTCTGCTAAAAATTAAAAGTGAACCGAGTGGCCATTTCGTGAACCAAACCTACGATTCTTTTTATTGTTGGATTTTATCTCAGTTTTCATAGGTGATAAATACATATATTCATTATTTGTTAACGCTTACAAATAATTAAATATAAATATTAGTAATGAAATGAGGTTGTACTATTGATGCATGAAAGAATTACAAAGAAAAAATTCGGTTCATTGGCACTAGCCGCTTTGGTGGGAGGATCACTTCTCCTTCCAGCTGATTTGCTTGTAAATGCAGAATCAGGGACAATCCCGCAAGCAACTACTTATGTAAAACAGGAACTGCGGGCAACTTGGATTGCAAGTGTGTTAAATATTGACTGGCCGTCCAAACCTGGTTTATCCATATCAGCACAGAAAGAAGAATTCATAAAATATTTGGATGAACAAAAAGCGATGGGGATGAATGCTGTCGTTATGCAAATCAAACCCACTGCGGATGCTTTTTATCCTTCTGAATACGGTCTATGGTCAAAATATTTAACAGGGGTCCAAGGAAAAGATCCTGGGTATGACCCTCTTGCATTCATGGTAGAAGCGGCACATGAGCGTAATATGGAGTTCCATGCGTGGTTTAATCCGTACCGCGTTACGATGCCTTTAGGTAAAACAGCTGAAATAGCGGATATTGATAATCTTCCAGAATCTCATCCTGCTAGAAAGCATCCGGATTGGGTCATACCATATGGACAGCAATTGTACTTTGACCCAGGCATTCCTGGCGTACAACGGTTTGTGATCAATGGAATATTGGAAGTTGTTAAGAATTATGATATCGATGCAGTCCATATGGACGATTATTTCTATCCTTACAAGATTGCAGGAGTACCTTTCCCAGATGATATTTCCTATCAAAAATATGGAGCAGATAGATTTACAAATGTTGAAGATTGGCGCAGGGATAATGTAAATAACCTTGTTAAGAATATAAACGAAGAAATCAAGGCAGAAAAATCATATGTGAAGTTTGGTATAAGTCCATTTGGAGTTTGGCGCAACAAAGCAGTTGATCCCACAGGATCTGACACTGCCGCTGGACAAACGAATTATGATGATTTATATGCAGATACCCGAACATGGATCAATAATGGATACATTGATTATATTGCCCCTCAATTATATTGGAATATAGGATTGCCAGTAGCTGACTATGCCAAACTTCTGGATTGGTGGACAAAAGAAGTCGCAGGTAAAAATGTTCAACTCTATATCGGACAGGGAGACTATAAAATTAATACAGAGTCCAATGGTGTGCAAAACTGGTTCAACCCTGAAGAAATGCCAAACCAGTTAAAACTGAATCGAACATATAAGGAATTTGATGGAAGCATGCATTTCAGTGCCAAGGATTTACGGAAAAACCCCCTTGGGATAGCGAATCGCTTAAGCGAGGATATTTATAAGCATCCCGCATTGGTTCCAGCCATGCCTTGGATTGATGATCATGCACCAAAGGCCCCAAAGGTGAGCAAGGCCACACAATCAGGAGATGGGATACAATTCGAAATTCAAGATCATAAGCAATCAGATGCAACCTATTATGCCATTTATCGTTTTGATGGGAAGAAAAAAGGAAACATTGAAGATTCAACGAACTTACTTGCCACAGTGCATAAAGAAAATACAAGTCAATTGTTTAATGACGGCAGTGTAGAAAAAGGAAAGACTTACACATATGTTGTGACAGCATTGGACCGCACCCACAATGAAAGCAAACAAACTAAACAGATTGATATAAAAATAAAATGACCTTCAAGAAATAGCATTATAGTTTAAAAGGCGCTTCTCAGTGAACAATGGAAGTAAAGCATCCATAAACAATATATTGGAAAAGGTTTTATCTTAATAGCATAAACTGTTGCATATTATGCTATATCAGGATGATAAAAGAATTGAAGTAGGTGGAATGACGATGTACATAGTTGGATTAATGTCCGGAACATCACTGGATGGAATTGATGCCGCACTTGTTCGGGTGAATAATAGTGGACTCGAGACTGAAATGGAAATGATTGAGTTCGTGACATGCCCGTTTCCAAAAGAAATTGAAAAAGAAATTATGCAGTCTTTATCTGCAGATACATCCAATGTGCAGTTAATATGCAGTTTGAATTTTAAATTAGGGAAATTATTTGCCAATGCCGTAAAGGAAGTTTGTCATAAAGCTGGATTTCCCATTAATAAACTGGATCTTATTGGATCCCATGGCCAAACCATTTACCACCAGCCTTTACAAGAACAAAATTATATACCCTCCACTTTGCAAATCGGGGAAGCTGCAGTAATTGCTCACGATACAAACACACTTGTCATCTCTAATTTCCGGACGATGGATATGGCTGCTGGTGGACAAGGAGCTCCACTTGTTCCTTTTACCGAATACATTCTTTATAGAAGTGAAGCAAAGGGACGATTACTTCAAAACATAGGTGGCATTGGAAATGTAACGGTCTTACCCAAGCAAGCATCTCTGGATGACATGTACGCTTTTGATACAGGTCCTGGGAATATGATCATTGATGAAGTATGCCGCCAATTGTTCAATATAAGCTATGACGAAGGTGGAAACATAGCTAAACAAGGGCAAATTAATGACGGACTTTTATCTTATTGTATCAGTCATCCTTATATTATGAGCCCTCCGCCTAAATCAACGGGCAGGGAATTGTTTGGAAAGCAATATGTAGTAAAACTATTAAAGATGTTTGAATCGGTTCCGAACCAAGATATTTTGGCAACAGTAACGATGTTTACAGCAAAGTCCATTGTGGAAAACTATCGAAATTTCATCTTTCCAAAAACCAGTATTGAAGAAGTGATCATTGGCGGCGGTGGCAGCTATAACAAAACGTTATTAAACATGATTCAATCACTGCTTGGAAATTCTATTCGAGTTTTGACTCAAGAAGAGTTGGGATACTCTTCTGAAGCGAAAGAAGCGGTGGCTTTTGCATTACTTGCAAATGAGACTTTCCATGGTCATACAAGTAACGTTCCCAAGGCTACCGGTGCTGACTCCGATGTCATCCTTGGAAACATGACCTTTCCTCCTTCCTATCTGAAGGGACGTAAAAATGCATTTTAACCATTGAAAAAGAGTGGAAGGCACATCGATAATTGATGTGCCTTCCACTCTTTTTTTGCCTTAAGAATCATGGCGGACCCTTCTATTTTGTTACTGGCCAAGCTGCATGGAGACATACTTCACTTCTAAATATTCATCCATGCCGTAGTGTCCCCCTTCCCTGCCTATACCGCTTTCCTTCATGCCTCCAAATGGCGCTTGGGCAGTGGATGGGGCACTGTCATTAATACCGACAATCCCATATTCAAGAGCATCCGAGTAGGCAACCGCCTTATTAAGTGACTCGGTATACACATAGGCTGCCAACCCAAAATTCGTATTATTGGCTCGATCTATCGCTTCTTGATCGGTTTTGAATGTACTGACTGGCGCAATTGGCCCAAACGTTTCTTCCTGCATGCACAGCATATCATCCGTTACATTGGAAAGTATGGCTGGTGCTATGAAATGGCCTTGTTTTTCATCGACTTTTGAAGTGTTATGGATTATGGCGCCCTTACTTGCAGCATCCTCCAATTGAAGCCGAACCTTTTTAACTGCAGCTCCATCTATCAATGGACCAAGATCGGCTCCTTCCATTCCATTTCCAACCTTCAAAGTTAAAACGGCTTCTTCGAAAGCTTGTAAAAACGGCTGTTCAATTGTCTCATGGACGAATATCCTGTTTGCACAAATACATGTTTGTCCAGCATTCCTGAATTTCGATTGAATCAAACCATTTACTGCTTCTTCGATATTCGCATCCTCAGCAATGATGAACGGAGCCAATCCACCGAGTTCAAGCGAGACTTTTTTCACTGTTTCTGACGCCTTTTTCATTAGATGTTTCCCTACTGGAGTGGAGCCGGTAAATGTGATCTTCTTAACACGTGAATCATTCATCCACACGTCCGATACATCTCCCGGTTTTTGTGTAGTTACAATATTTATCACACCAGCCGGAATGCCCGCTTCATGAGCACTTTCAACCAATAGCAAAGCGGTCAAAGGCGTTTGTTCCGCAGGTTTGATGACCACGGTACATCCCGCAGCAAGAGCTGGCGCCACTTTTCTCGTGATCATGGCAGCAGGAAAATTCCACGGGGTAATGGCAGCAATGACACCGACTGCCTGCTTTTGCACTAAAATACGCTTTGATGCAACGGAGGCTGGTATGATTTCCCCATAGTTGCGCTTTGCTTCTTCAGCGTACCATTTCACGAAACTTGAGGCATACTTCATTTCACCTTTTGCCTCTGCCAATGGCTTTCCTTGTTCCAGGGTCATGATCGTTGCGATTTCATCCAGCCTTTTCTCAATGATTGTATACCACTTCTCAAGTAATTCCGCCCTATGGTATGCACTCGTTTTCGACCAAGTCAGAAAAGCAGCTTGAGCTGCATCCACAGCAGCCTTTGCCTCTATTTCGTTAGCGTCCGGAACATAGCCCACAGGCTCCAATGTTGCTGGGTTTTCCACTACAAAATGACTTTCTGTATGAATAGATTCGCCGTTTATATAAATTGGCCATTTTTCCACTACTTTTTTCATGATGCTTTACTCTCCTCTTCTTCTCCATGATCTGTAAAAGTCTTATCATTCTCTCCTTTGAAAAAGTCCTTGCCATATAATAGGGCACATAATAGAATTCCTGCAGCAAACGCCATGCCAGCACCTTTTATAACAAGGATGGCAGCAACGACACCTGCAATTCCGAGGTCGCGTTGGCTCTTCGCCTGCATCACGCCTACGCGTACGCTAACATATCCTTGAACCAAAAGCGTCAAGGCCAAGGCGACACCGAGAATGGGTTCCACCAGGCTGACTACCGGCAATAAGAACAACCCTGTATTCGTACCCCAACGGAACGAGCCGGCACCGCCGAAGAAAGAATTCATGGCTTTCTTGCCATTCTTGAACCGTTCCACAACCACGACCTGCATGGCTGCCCACAACGGACCGCACATTGTTATATCAGGTCCGATAAAACTCATGATCACATTTCGGCCGCCAAAAATTAAATGGGCTCTGTTTGGATTATAGTCCACTTTTTCATCTTCCCTGACCTCATCGGATTCAGAAAGCAGCGCTTTTGTTTTGAGCACATCACCGAATACGACTAAATAAGTAGCAAATACAGCTGGAATCGCACTTAAAAAGAAGGTCAAGGCAGGAAAACCTAAACCGAAAACAGTATAGTCTGACCAAAGCGTAGCAAAATCCGGACTGCTGAATCCCCATTGGATATCAGGCCATTTTGCTTCTCCAAAAATTGGGGCTACAAAGACCGCGAGCAAAATTGCCGGCAATATCCCTAAATTCCCTATGAATACCCAAACTTTATTTCGCATTTTCAATTTTCCAAAACTTTTCGAAAAAAGCAGATAAAAAGCAAAGCCGATACAAATGCTAATTGTATAAGGAAATAAATCAAACTTTCCACCCACTTCAAAAATGGAAACGACAGCACCAATACCCGCCCCTAAAATAATGCCTGATTTGATTGCATTCGGCACTAATCGCACGACCTTACTGGCAAGTCCGGTCATTCCTAGCAATATCGATAAAATACCCAATGTTAATTGAAACGCAACGAGTGCATAGACCCGATCAGGCCCCTCCGGAAATTGCCCGACGAACAATACAAGCAATGGAACCGCAGGTGTAATCCAACCTGGTATAACCGGGTCCCCGAGTAAATGATGCGCCAAGTATAATAATCCATTCAAGATAACGACGGCTAGAGCCACATCAAAAGGCATACCGAGATGGTCTGCAAGCAGCGTTATCGCTCCAAGGTCAACTGCACACATCAATAATCCTTGAACGTAGTCAGGCCACTCAAAACGATAATGGACAAATGGCAGTCTAATCTTAAAAGGTCCCGCAGGTATATACGATGTCTCTTCTCCGTAGCGGCGTTTTTTCCATTTCATATTGTTTCCTCCACTTAAAAGCCATAGGCTGAACGGTATATTTTTTCGATATCCCGAACGTTTAATGCACGGGGATTATTGCGAAGTAAACGGACTTGTTTGATGGCCTCGGCAGCCATTTCACTTAAAGCCGATTCAGGAATCTCAAATTCACTTAGTGACTGTGGTATATCAACATAGCGACAAATTCTGGTCATCGCCTCTATAGCTTTATCCGCTGCCTCATCATCATTTAAATGATTGACTTTCTCTCCAAGTGCTTCAGCAATGTCGCGAAACCTTTCCAAACATGCAATTTTATTCCACTTCATGACAAATGGCAGTAATAATGAATTGCTGACTCCATGTGATAAATGGAAGCGGCCTCCAAGCGGATAAGCTAAGGCATGAACAGCTCCAACACCTGCATTGCCAAAAGCTAACCCTGCCATTAGGCTTCCAGTGATCATCGCTTCCCGTGCTTCCAGATTATCTGGCGCAGCATAAGCCTTTGGTAAATGTACAGCGATTAACTTCATGGCCCCAATTGCCAAAGCATCTGTAACGGGCGACGCAAATTTGGAAATATAGGCCTCTACCGCATGAACAAGTGCATCCACTCCGCTCGCAGCAGTCACACTTGGCGGGCAAGTCAGCGTCATGACGGGCGATACAATCGCTACATCCGGTAAAAGATACGGACTTACAATTCCCTTCTTAACCTGTTCTTTCTTGTCCGATAAAATTGAAATATTCGTCACTTCTGACCCGGTTCCTGCCGTCGTCGGTATGGCTATTAAAGGTAGACCTGGGACTTCAATCAAGTTCGTACCGAAATAGGTTTCGATGCAGCCGGAATTCGTAGCCATGACGGAAGAGGCTTTCGCAATATCCATCGCACTTCCTCCGCCTACCGCAATCAGTCCATCATGTTTTCCATCCTTGATTGACCGTACACATTGCTCAACGATTTCAATTTCCGGTTCTGGATTCACATCCGAAAAAATACCACATTCTGCAGAAAGTAAATCCTCAACCCTTTGTACAACCCCAGCACCCACTAAAACTTTATCTGTAACGATCAACGGATTCTTCATCCCTAATCGCGTAACCTCATCAGTCAGCTGCTGTAAAGAATCTGCTCCTGTCACCAATTTGTTAGCCATAGAAAAAATAGAAATATTCATGGTTATCTCCCCTTTCATGTATTTACTAATGCAGGAATCATGCCAAAGTTTGAAAACGCTTAATTCATAAGGGAGAAAACGTTTTTTTCATGGGTAACAGGATCAATAATGAGTGGAAAACAAATCAAATAAACTAATTCGATTCGTTTTCTAATCGCATGTGAAATTTTTTCATTTTTTGCACCAAAGCGCTTTGACTGATATCCAAAGAGATGGCAGCGGCCCTTGTAGTCCCATACTTCTTCATCGCATTCAATATCAGGGAACGCTCCAGCTCGGAAACGGCTTCCTTCAAAGAATGTGTTGTCGTTTTTTTTGATAAGACCGGCTGGATGAAAGATGGTAAATTAGGTAAATCAATCGTATCATCATATGTCGTGACGACCAGCCGCTCTGCAAGACTCGCAAGCTCACGTATATTGCCAGGCCACGAATAGTTCGTCAGCCATTCATAGCATTCCGGTGTCATCTTTTTCTTCTCATTATATTTTTCATTGAATTTTTTCAAATACATTTCTAAAAGCGGGATCGTTTCTTCCTTTCTCTGGCGTAAAGGAGGGACTTCAAAGGAAACGATATTAAGCCGGTAATAAAGATCTTCGCGGAAGGATCCTTCTTGCACCAGGGAGGCAAGATCGCGATGGGTGGCTGTAATTAACCTGACATCCACTTCTTTCATTTCGGTAGAACCCACTCTTATAAACTTGTTTTCTTCTACCACTTTCAAAAGTTTCACCTGTAACTCTAAAGGTAAATCCCCAATTTCGTCCAAAAATAACGTGCCACCATTCACTTTCTCAAAAATCCCCATTTTTCCATTCTTAAGGGATCCGGTAAATGCCCCTGGTTCATATCCAAAAAGTTCAGATTCCACCAAGTTCGCTGGAATGGCTCCGCAATTTAATTCAAGGAAAATCTTTTCCTTCCTGGAGCTTTTGGCATGTATGTACTTGGCGATTAAACTCTTCCCTACTCCCGTTTCCCCCTGCAACAAGATCTTCGCATCCGTTTTTGCTACTTTATCAGCAAGTTTGAATAAAGGAGTTGTAGAAGGACCAATGATTATTTCCTGTAAATTCACCTGTTCCGAGCCAGGCAATAATTGGGAAATAGGTTGGAAAGATAACTTTTGGCTATCAATCGTATACTTCATCCGGATTAATTCAGTAATATCCCTGACACTATTTATAACAAATATGACTTCATTCTGTGGCGATAGAATAGGTGTGGCCGATACGATAATCTTCCTTCCATTTCGAATTCTTTGTGTCAAAGTAACTTGATTCTTCGTTCGAATGGAATCCAATGAAGCTGAAACGGATATCATACCTTGCTCAATTAAATAACTCATCGGTTTTCCGATGATTTCCTCTTCTCTTATTCCAGTAATACGTTGATAAGCTTGATTGATAAATAATGTCGTTCCATCACCATCCGTGATATACACTCCATCATATAGAGCATTAAAAACAACCCTGCATAAATCACTCTCAAAGAATGCTTGAAATTGATCATATGGTATTGAGTAATTCCGTAAATTTTGCAGCGGTGCATTAACCGTAATGAAATGAGAAATGGGCTTCGTCAAATCACTCTGCTGCACTGCCGCAGATAACGCCTCTATAGTCAAAAATCCGATGAAATCCTCTGAATCATCCAAAACTTCCACTTCAGTGCTTCCTATCGGGAAACATGATATTGCTTCCTCCACTGTCATATCCGAATAAAACTTAGTCATCAATATCCACTCCCTGACTGGTCTTTACTATTTGATAGAACGCAACGCTGCCTCCTTGATTGAAGACTAAAGTCCTGTCGGCTTCCTATTCTATTCAATTAAAGAAGGCAATGACCTTATTAAAGCATTATGTAATGTTTTTTCCTTTTTAATGATACTATGTAGACAATCAACGACACCAAGAATAAATGCTGCACCGGTAAAAACGATTCAATCTCATTGCCCTATTTCTGATTAAACCGATAAATAGCAATGGTATGTTACTTTTATCATATCAATGGAGTTTTTTATGCTCAAATCCATTTTCACTCATCACAGGAAAACTTGTCCTTTTGTTGCATAATAAAAATGCCTGCGAAATGGCTCATACCTTAAGATTGTTTAATTTCAGATACTTTAAGCTTAAGAACAATTTGTTAAGTGTTTTAAAAAGTTTCTCCGCAGTTTGAAAAAACCTAATCCGTATTTGGATTAGGTTTCAGACTGTAGATAAATTGAACGTTGATTTCCTCTCCAGGCACTCGCTTTCCGCGGGCGGTCCGCCCTCGGCACATTTGTGCCTGCGGGGTCTCCCTGGGACGCGCTTTTCCCGCAGGAGTCTCGTACCTTCCGTTCCAATCAACTGGAATGTTTTTTAGAAAAAATCTAAGTGAACTGACTTTTCTCGAATTAGTTTATTGTCTGGCAAGGCCGAATGCTCTCACTCTGACCCTTGGTTTTTAAAAAAAATTTGGTTATACTACATGATTTTTTACTTTTTTATTAGTAATGCAACCTTACTGGATTTCTGAAATCAACTGGAACTTTTTTGAGGGTTTGTAAAATCTAATCTGATTTCCGCTCCTGGCACTCGCTTTCCGCTAGCGTCCGGGAGCCTCTTCGGCGCCCTTTGCGCCTGCGTTGTCTCCCTTGGACGCGCTTTTCCCGCAGGAGTCTCGCACCTCCGTTCCAAACAACTTTGATAGAACTCTTTTAGTAGGTTTAAAGCTTAAGGTGCTGAGTATGCTTTTTAAACATGATTCTATTTCGAGATCAACTTGAAATGATTACTTTAGCCAGCGAACCTTCCATTGATTAACCTTGGACAAAATTTCAAAGGAAATTTCATAAGGGGGCGAAATTTTTTACTTCCGCACCCCTTTGGTTTAATTATGGTAAGTACTTTGTCTCCTCTATAATCATATGATTATTTTGGAAACCAGCCGACGGGTTTTACATCGAGATTAATGTTGATTTGTTTAATTTCCTGGTATTCATCCAAGCCGTATTTTCCTAAACTGCGTCCAATACCGCTCTGTTTGTAACCGCCCCATGGCGCCTCGACATATGTTGGATGATAATCATTTACCCATGTGATGCCTGCCCGTACCTTCTTGATCACACGCAATCCTTTTGCACCATCGTTTGTGAAGACGCCGCCTGCAAGGCCGTAGTCTGTATCATTTGCCAGTTTAATAGCTTCTTCCTCATCTTTGAACTTTTGAATGACAACGACTGGACCGAAGATCTCCTCTTGTACGATGCGCATGTCAGGTGTTACATCGATGAAGACAGTCGGTGCAATGAAGTACCCTTTGTCAAGACCGTCATCAACAAGACGGTAACCGCCTGCCGCAAGTGTCGCACCTTCCTGTTTGCCGATTTCAATATAGTTCAAAATGCTATTCATTTGCGCTTCGCTGACAATTGCCCCCATGTTGCTGTCTTCTGCAAGTCCAGGTCCAACTTTAATTTTATTTGCGCGTTCAACATAGCGTTTTACATATTCATCATAAATGCTTTCTTCAACCAGAATTCGGCTGCCTGATGAACAAACTTGGCCGGCACCGAAGAAGATGCCAAATAATCCGTAATCGACGGCCGTCTCTAAATCTGCATCTGCAAAAACGATGTTAGGTGATTTACCGCCAAGCTCAAGGGAAATTTTCTTTAAGTTGCCCGCTGCCGCCTTCATGATAGAGCGGCCAACATCCGTACTTCCTGTAAATGAAACAATGTCAACATCGTTGCTTTCCGCAATGGTTTGACCGACAACGGTGCCGCGGCCCATCACCATATTAGCCACACCTTTCGGGATGCCTGCTTCCTCCAGGATTTCGAATAATTTCATTGCTGTTACAGGTGTCACTTCAGCCGGTTTATATACAATGGTGTTCCCTGCCGCAAGCGCCGGTGCGATTTTCCAGACACTCATTAGAAGCGGGAAATTCCAAGGTACAATCAAACCGGCTACACCTACTGGCTCACGAACAACCATCGCTTGCACGGGAGCGGGAACTTGATACGTTTCCCCTTCTGGATGAAGGACCAAACCCGCGTAGTAACGGAAACACGCGGCGGCATCAGCAATATCGAAACCTGCCTCTGCTTTAAGTTTCCCGTTGTCCATTGTTTCAAGAATCGTTAACTCTTCGGCACGTTCATCAATTTTATCAGCAATTTTATATAGATAGGAAGCACGCTCCTGTGCTGTTAGGCCTGACCAGATTCCACTTTCAAAGGCTGCCTTCGCTACTGAGATTGCCCTTTCTGTATCTTCTTTGGTGGCACGCGGAGCTTTTGCAATGATTTCCTGTGTTGCAGGATTGATTACCGGGATTACTTCATTTGAAGATGAGGCCTGCCACTTACCGTCGATATAATTTTTAAGCTCTAATACTGCCGTTTCTAATATTGTCATGTTTCATTCCCCCGGTTTTCATTATTTTTTTATTGATCTGAACGGAATTCAATCGTTACAGTTTTAAGACCAGTCTGTCTTCCTTCGCACGTGAGCAGCATGTCAGGATTGACTTTCGTGTTTGACGGTTTTCTTCGCTAAGGAAATAATCCCGGTGATCCACTTCACCTTCTGCAACATCCACCTCACAACTTCCGCACCCGCCTACTTTACAAGAATAAGGGGCATCGATTCCTTCCCTTAAAAGCGCATCAAGCAGTGTTTCACCCTCATGAACGCGGATGGACCGATCGCTGTCCGTAAGGTCGACGATGAAAGGATCTCTCGCCCCATCATTTTTTGTCGCAAATAATTCGAAGTGGATCGCATGTTCCGGATAACCATAGGAACTGGCAGCTTTTCGATACTCTTGCACCATCTCGATTGGTCCGCAAAAATAGACGTGCGTGCCAATGCGATGATCCATCATCGTCTCGGGCATCATTCTGCGTTTGTCTTCTGCCTGCGAAAAATAAAAGGTGCATTGATCAGGGTATTTGGCTTTCAGCAGATCATAAAAAGCACATAACTCCGGAGTGCGTGCTGCATAATGGAGTTCGAAGGTTTGCCCTTCGGCGGCCATGTCTTCCATCATTGCCAGAAATGGGGTTATGCCGATTCCAGCTGCATAAAAAGCATGATGCTTAGCTCGAAAGCTGAGAGGGAAGTTATTTTTAGGAAAACTGACTTCCAACCTGGAATCTACCTTTACTTGATCATGCCAGAAAGCCGAACCTCCGCGTGATGCCTCATCACGTCGAATGGCTATTGTATATTTATTGCGGTCCCTTGGGTTGCTGATAAGGGAGTACTCTCTCTCGAAAATCTTATCTCCAGCCGGCATGTAAGTGGTCAAATGCGAACCGCCTGTAAATGCAGGCAACGGCTTTCCATCAACTGGAATCAACTCGAACTGTTTCACGAATGGAGTTTCTTGAATGATCTTGTTTACTTTCATTTGAATATTTCCTACTACCCGCATGATGATCAGCTCCTTACTTCTTCTTTTCCGATCGGGATGTATGGGTAACCAATATAACCTTCCCGTACGATTGAATAAAAAGGACCTATTTCAAGACTGGCTTTGCAATGGTCACATTCTGCAATTTCTGCTTCTTCTTCGACTTCCGACACTTCGAAACATTTCATGCAATATACGTAACGTCGTTTAGGCCCGATAATCAACGTCTGGATCTCAGCTTCAGATAGGCCAGCCTCCACTCCGAGCGAGAAGATCATCACGGCATTGTTCCATGCAGCCGCAATATAAAATTGGGTGCCCATCTTTTGTGACAGGATGAGTCTCTTAATCTCCTCTTTATCTTCCATTCCGTTAATGGATAGACATTCAACAGGCACTGTACCTTCGATTTCAGAAGTGAAACTTTTCGCCTGATCATATCCGGCTTGATCAGAAATGACAACAAACTTTCTTCGTTCATTCCGAGGGGTAAATTTATTTACAATCGTAATGGATTTATCAAACAATACTGGACTATTGTACAAGGCCCTATCCTCCTACTTATTGTTTATCTTCGCTTTTTTCTTTTCATCGATACTCCTCAAATATTCGACCGATTGTGGAAGGAATGGGGCAATTCCTTTGTATTCAGCCATTGGTCCGGGAATATCCTGCAGTACGCTATATGTCAGATCAAACCACTCCTGGCGCAATGTCAAATCCTCTAGTGGCAGGAATTGAGTATTCAATACAAATAGAATGGCGTTGCTTCGTGGCATGCGATAAAATTTTTGTTCTTCAACACGCAAACGAACAAGTTTACCTGCATTTTCCGGTGTTATTTCAGAACGTTGCGGTCCCCAGACATCCATCGTTTCATAGTTGACATCCCATCGGTCAGCCATCAGGTTCCAGTTGATGCGTGTCCATGGCTTACCTGGCTCGATGGATAACAAAAACTTGCGAACGCGCTCTGCCAGTTCATCGCCCTTCCGCGATACAAATGGAACAGGTGCATGGATTTCATCAAAGGACATGCCTTTATTCCAGTTAGCTGAGAAGAGTGCGGCGTATGAAACTTGCCCCACTTCCAAATAGAAATTACTATCGCGATGAACCATTAAAACAAAATCATTATGGAAATGGCGGCCAATATAATCAAGCGGCTCATATGGAAGCGTGCTTGGATCGCCATACACGAATGAATCGGTTTCCCCGAAAATGTGGTTCTTGAAAGTCCATTTGTCCCCATCTTTACTGACCTCGAAATGCTCCGGATAGCGATCAGCTGCCATGTCGATCAGCATTTCCAATACTTCCCATTGCATTTCCATTGTGTGTGGAAAAGATTGAAACCTAATATGCGGCTGTTCTTGAAGGAGACGACGCTTCGTTTCCACTTGGAGTTTGTATTCTGGTGTAACTTCAATACAGTTAATGTTTGAGAGTCTTTTCAAATCGTTTGAATAGCGATAGTTACCTGAAGTGAATGGAAATGGGAATGTATCTAAATCAGTTGTTTTGAAATCTAAACTTTGTGTAAACATTGAACAATCTCCTCTCGTTCCCTAGATTCTTTAAAGTGCATTTTTTCATTTAGCTTCCTTTAATTCAACAGATGGACGCTCCATGTCAACTTCGAAACGGAAAATGTATTTAGATGAAACATAATAAGTGACTAAAGCGACAAAGTATGTTGGAATTCCGGCAGCCGTATAAAGGAAAAAATCACTTGCTTCAAAAGTCAATGGATTATAGAGTGCCCAGTAAACGATCGTTCCAATGACCACCGTGAGAACTGCAGACGGGTTAATGCCTTTCCAATAGGTATAAGAGCCTTGTGTGTCATACAAATCCCTTATTGAAATGCGTTGGCGCTTTACAAAAAAGTAATCTGCCACGACAATGCCTCCAAGTACAGCCATAATAAAAGAAATGACAGCAATGAATGAACCAAATGCATCGTAGAACGTTGAGCTTAGAAGTAAGAATATAGCCGGTACGGTCGTTCCCATCGCAATCATCCATGATTTTTTCGGGAATACAGTTTTAAAGCTGACAGCTTGTGAGTACATAAGAAAAATGGCTGCACCGACATTCCCTACCGAAAGTAAAATCAAGCCAATGAAGCCGCCCCAACTTCCTGCGATGGAAAACATCCAGTCAGAAGGATTAAGTGAACCAGCGACTAATGCAGCAAGGGCCCCAACTAATGCAGCGATACAGACGATGATTCCATAGCTGTAGAATCCCGCTTTAAATGCGCCTCCTTCTGTTTTGGATAAACGGCTGTATTGGCCAAGATACGGAAGCCATGAAAAGCCGAGACCGACATTTAATTCCAGGGCTGTCGCGAATGAACGAGAAGTCGTTTCAAAGGGTTCAGAAGGAAGTATATGGGCAACTTTCGTGAATCCCTGTCCAAACAAAACAATTGCGAGAAGGCCAAACATGAGAACCATAAAAACCGGCACGGCCACTGCGGTATATTTTTGTATCGCTACCGGTCCCCTCACAGTTACAAGAAATGCACAGATAAAGAGTAAAATCGAGAAAAACGGCGCCCCCATTGCCTGGCTTGAAAAAATGGCAGGCATCCCCATCCAATTAGCAGCCTCGGCCAAAGCCTGACCGGACATAAAGAGCGCAATGGAAATGTAGCCGAGAGTTAAAATAAGAAAAACAAAGAAAAAGATATTGGATCCTAAATACCCTAGTGAACTTCGAAACCCTACGAAAGTGTCTATGCCATAACGCGCAAAATAAAGGGTGATGGGAACAATCAACAGCATAGGGAAGGCGTTACCGAATAAAATCGCTGCAAGTGACTGTTTCGCGTCAAGCATTGTACCTGTATATCCACCAGTTAATAGCCCAAAAGATGAGAGGCCAATAACAACTTGAACTAAAATTAAATCCCGTAGGTTAAAAATCCGGTCGTTTTTACTTGCCGGTAAGAACCCAAAGGCCACATCCTTTGAAATGGAGGAATTCTCTTTGCTCACACGCTTCTCTCCCAACTATTAAAATAATGATTGTATGGCTTGGAATAAGGCTGTCATTGTTCTTGGTGATCTAAACAACATTTCAGACAAGTGTATAGATTAGGTAGGCGATGATTAAAATCATGAAAAAAATAGAACCTGACGCATCACTCCATTTCATTTTTTCGATTTTCACGGCATCTTCCTGCTCATACGCATTGATCCGCTCATTCAAATCTGAATATAGATTTTTAATAAAGGGATCTTCAGAATTGATATTCTGTTGGAACTGATTCTCTTTATTCAAAATCGCTTCTCCCTCCTTTGCAATCATGCTTTCTAGTCCCTTCTCTTTACTTATTGCAATAACCATGCCAATCAGAAAGCACTATGCTAACAGGGTTTTCAATAGGAAGAATATTCATTTCTGAAACTATTGAACAATTGTGAAATTTCTGTAATATGAAACTAGTAAGTTAAATGAAAGGCAGGTAGACATAAATGGATCACTTCACCTCTGCACTCTTGTCTATTTACGACCAGCTTATTGTGACAGATAAAAATGGCACCATCATGAAATCGACCGGAACAGGGAATACCTTATTCCATACAATCAAATCCGCTATTGTCGGTGGTTCCATCAAGGATGTTGAACAAGATTTATTTTCTACAAGCTTGGCAGAAGAGATAATGGGCAAAAATGAGAAAAGATCTTTCATGCAGTCCTCATGGCAGGGGCATGAGCTGCTGATGACGGCATACCCGATTGAATCCGGGGCATGGGTCTGGGCTTACAAAGAAATTAAAGACTCATATCCAGATACATCAAGGGGGCAATCGGGACCATTATTGGAATCGAAAAAGCCAACTTTTCCATTTGTGATCCGCAGTAAACCGATGCTCGATGTTCTGCATAAAATGCAAATGGTTTGTGATGTCAGCGCAACCGTCCTTTTATTGGGGGAATCCGGTGTAGGAAAGGAAATAGCAGCCAGGGCCATACATAATATGGGTAATAGAAGCGACGGACCATTTATACCTGTCAATTGCGGCGCCATTCCGGAAAACCTGATAGAAAGCGAACTGTTTGGCTATGTAGAAGGGGCTTTTACCAGCGCACGGAAAGAAGGCGCCAAGGGAAAATTCACACTGGCCCATAAAGGTATCTTATTTTTGGATGAAGTGGGCGAGTTACCGCTGAACGTACAGGTAAAACTGCTTCGTGTCCTTCAGGAACGAGTCGTCACACCAATTGGAAGTTCGACCTCACACCCTGTTGACATTCAAGTGATTGCCGCAACAAATAAATCGCTCGAAAAAATGGTGAAAAAAGGTGAATTCCGAGAAGACTTATATTATCGTCTTCATGTCGTGCCTATCCATCTTCCGCCGCTAAGAAATCGTGTGGATGAGATTCCCCACCTGGTTCAGTTTTTTTTACAAAAGTACAATACACTGTACAATCGAAAGGTAGCGTTCACCCCGGATGCAATCGACTTGCTTTGCATCTATCAATGGCCCGGTAACGTGCGAGAACTTGAAAATACAGTTGAAAGACTTGTGATTACTAGCGGAATACCGGAAGTGGATGTTGCTTTGGTTAAAGAGGTGCTTCCATTTAAAGAGCCCAACCCCCCTTCACTACCCGTCATCGATTTCCTAATGCCTTTGCAGGAAGCAGTTGACCTTGTGGAAGAACAACTCATCAACATGGCGATGGAACAATATAAATCATTGAAACTGGCGGCAAAGGTATTGGAAGTCAGCCAGCCGACGATGAGCAGGAAATATAAAAAATTACGAAATAAAATGGAAGAGGCAAGCTTTTCACCAGTGGATAAACGGGCCATTTTAGAAGAACAAATAAACCAGCGGCTTCGATCCATTGCCGTTGTAACCGCAGCTATCATTCCAGCTGAAGAGGTAATCAGTCTACAAAAAAATATGAACCGTCAACCTTCCTATTCCCAGAAATTAAAACAAAAACTTACCATGATTCAAGAAAAGGAAGGCGTAATTGAATGGGTCTTTATATTTATCATGACGGAGGATGGACGTCTGATTCACCTCGTTGCAGACAAAGGCTTTGTAATTGAACCGGGGGAAGAATATATGGGTCCCCCGGAAATGGTCAATGTCGCTTACCAAGCGTTTAATGGTAAAGCGGGTGTTACTCCCATATACGAAGACAGGTACGGTGAGTGGAAAACAAGCTTTGCGCCAATCATCGATGATGAAGGCAATATCGTAGCTATTGTCGGATGTGATTACAGCAAAGCCTATTTCAATTCAGAAATGCAGCGTCTCCGTAAACAACTAAACATACATGTTTGATTTCGGCATGCAGTCCCATTATCGAATTGGAGCCCTGGGTAAAAAGAGAAAAGCTGATTACAGGAGCCGTTTTGAACGGGCTTCTGCAGTCAGCTTTTTCGTTATTATCAAACCGTATATACATCATGAACGTTATGAAGGAATTAAAATGGCAGTAAGCATATATAGGCAATATGGCATCTTGTTCCTTCACCAACCGCCCTCAAAAATGAAACGGTTAAGCGTATGGAGAAGAATATGGATAATCATTTGCAAAAAACCAAAGACTTATTCCGATTATACAAATGAGTGCCCATAAGCTTTTTTGCCATGAAACCTATATAACTTTCTCTTTATTTTCTCCTTTTTTCACCAAAAAATAAGCAGTTATCAAGGCTGTAATAGGAATTATCAGGGCTACTCCTGTTCCAGCACAAAATATTGTGATCATTTCAGCACTGAATATTTTTGAGTTTACTATTTCTCCAACAGAATAGGATAAATCTTTAAACCATATAAGCAATGCCAAATAGCCTCCAAAGAAAGCAAAAAATAGTGTATTCGTAGATGTCCCTAAAATATCCCGCCCAATACTCAATCCAAATGTGAATAATTCCTTCTTGCTAATGGATGGATGGTGATGATACATTTCTCGCATGGGAGATGCAATGGCCATGGCTGTATCGATAATCGCGCCAATAGTACTCATAATAATTACTGAAGCTCCAATTTTAACAAAATCCACCCCAATATAAAGGGAAAAGATGCTAAGCTCTTCTATTTCTTCTTCACCGAAACCTTGTATCATCGCATTTTCCGTCACAATGACAATAAAAAAGAGTACAATAACAATCGTGATAATAGTAGAAATGAATGCTGTTTTTGTTGTACTGTTCACTTCGTTAATGAAAAATAAATTAATATAACTAATCACCGTACATGCAATCAATGTTACGATATACGGATCAATATATGGATTGGTCATAAAAATGATGGTGAAAAGTAACACACCAAAGTTTAGGAACAAAGCAAAAAATGAACGTGCCCCTTTTTTTCCGCCAATCAAGATCATTAATATAAATAGTATAAACGCTAGCAACACTAATACATTCATTATCTTTCCCTCTTTCGATTAATGAAAAAAATAGAGACATATAGACCGATCGGGATAGTTAACACAATTCCGATACCACCTGCAAGAGCACGGGCCAATTCCAATGTTAGGTTCATGGAAAGGGTAAATCCCAATGCAGAATTATTTTTCAAATACAAAATAATCATAGGAATGGAACCACTTATATAGGCAAAAAACAAAATATTTGTCATGGTCCCCATAATGTCTTTTCCAATCTCTAATCCTGAAGTTTTAAGTGCTTTTACTGATATGTGGTTATTCTTTTCATACAACCCGAAAATCGAAGAAGACATGGTAATGGCTATATCCATTACAGCTCCTAAAGAACCGATAAATAACCCTGCCAAAAACACCATTTTATAAGGACGAGTGATAAATTGCATCTCTTCATATCGAAGGCCCTTTTCGGAAGTTAACCACATAACAAGATAAGCAATGAACAGCGATAAAAAAGTCCCTAACAGTGTCGCAATCACCGCTGCATAGGTTTTTTCATTAAAACCATTAACGAGTAAAAGAGAAAAGACCGTAAATAGTATGATACTTATACTGCAAATCAAAACCAAACCAATGTTTGATGTATTCAAATAAAAATCTAATGCATATGACAATAATATGGCATTGACTGCCAAACTAATAATTGAAAGCAGGCCTTGTTTTTTTCCAACGATAAGTAATGTAAAGATAAAAACCCATGCTACAATCAACACAAATTTATCACGTTTTACGTCTTTTATTGTTCCAGTTAACTCTGAATTTTCTTTAGTCTTCGTATCAATCGAAACAAATAAATCATTTCCAACTCGATATTCTTGATCAAAAGCTCCGGATGAGGAATATTCATTTTTTAAATGAATTAGCTTTCCTTTTTCTTCTCCATTTTGTATTTCCGCTATTATACTCTGGGTAAATAGTCGATCTTCATTTTGATACATATCATTCAATTCAGTTGTATTTTCCAGATTTGTTTTGATGACTTTGGCTATTGGTCGTTCATAGAATGAATAATTGTGATGAACAAAGATAACAGACAAGACAAAACAAAGTGCTATGACGGCGTACAAAGAAACCTGCTTGTATCCCATTTTTTTAAATTTATTTACGATAACATTCAAAATAAAACCTCCAAATATCGGGTGGGCAAAAAAAGCAGGGAGGAGCCAGAATTGATTGGCTCCACCCCGCCTTATTAGTATTTGATTTTATTTATCTTATCATGAATGAATTTGGTTTGCGAAAACAAAGTCCGATTTACCACCTTAACGTCTCCCCGGTAGGATGTAATTTCATAAAATACTTGTCAAGCCCCTTCATTCCTGATTTTCTCACTTCATTGTCAATACCATCAGTTGTGAAAAACTAAGGGCAATACTACAATTTCCTAAGTAGTATTGCCCTAAAATTCGTATAATTATCGTTTAGTAAAATGATTCAAGAATACATTGAAGATCTTTTTAAAATCTAGTATCTCAGAGATGCTTGGTGGATTTCTGGAGCATGATTACTTCCATCACTCCAATTTTGGAATTTCCCTAGTTTGCAATAAATGTAGGTATTTTCATTTTTTTCCATCAATTGATTTTGAACAAATTCTTGCATTTCCATTGCAGTAATATTTTGTGTAAATCCAGCATTTTTAGCACTTTTACTACCATCTTTTTCATTTCTCCACCTAATTCATCTTTAGAAAACGGCATTTCATCTCCATATACTTTTAACACAGTACTTCAACGTTAAATCCTCCGGGTGCTTCTACGTAGAAAGTATATCCGTGTAAATGTTGTGGAGGTTTTACCTTGAATCCATCCTCCTTCAACCGCTGATTGATCCTGTTAACTTGTTCTTCATTTTCTTGTATGAATCCAACATGAAAAGTTTTGGGGTATTGTACATTGCTTCCTTTCATCAGAGTCACTATGGAACCATCATCATCTTTCATTGCAGCGAACCCATCTCCCCTGCTTCCTGCACATGTCAATCCAAAGTATGTTTCTAAAAACTCACTGAAGCTGTAACATCATTAACAGTTAAATTTATGTGATTGATTTTCATTACTTCCCCCATTTTTAAGTTTTCTTTTCCTTCTACCCACATGCTTCATTGTCCTTAGCTGCATAATAAAAAAGCGATCCTGCTTAAGTAAGAATCGCATATGTTCAGTTCATATGACACGGAGTTGTTAAATAGCACCTATACCTTTTTACCACGGCTCCTGAAGCTTTCCAGAAGGTCGTCGAGGCGATAAAATTGTGAGGCACATCCTTGGACTATACCCATTCCCATTACTTGCTGAAGCCCCTCGGCTGAAGCGAATCGAGAACGCATGATGAGTTTTGTCTTACCCTCGTGTTCAACAAACGTCAAAGTTACCAGTGTAACTGGCATACCGTCGGCTGCGTTGCCTCCTTCATCTGCAAACATGTCCGTTAAGACAATCTTCTCGGGTACGATTATTTCTTGATAAACAGCTTTCCCCCAAGATTCTTGGCCATAAAATTCACCTTGGTTTTCATCTGTGCACCGCATGCAATAATGCCATACGCCGTCAGGCTTAAAATTAAACTCCCGATTTTCCGTTTGCCATCCACTCGGTCCCCACCATCCAGCCAAATGCTCAGAATTTGAAAATGCTTTAAAAACAAGATCCCGCTGCCCGTCAAATTTACGCTCCATGACGAGATCCCGCCCCTCAATACTCGTTGTCATGTTATTAGTCACTTTGTTATCAGACATTTCCATTCCTCCTTCCTATTTTCGTAATATGATATTCCTTCTATTTCGTCAAAATGCAGTATTCCCCTCCCGATTCAGTAAATAATCATCAAGTGACCGCAGCTACAAGATTAAAAAAAGGTCAACCAGTAATAACTGGCTAACCTTTTATACGAACGGGCAATCATTATAGGGACTCTATTACAATATTTTTTCATTTTCCAAGTTCGTGTTCGATTCTGCTTTCTTAGCCAATTTAAATTTATAGAATAATATACAGGCTACCAAAAATCCTATTCCATAAAACAGTCCAACTCTTTGAGTGGGGTCAAAGGCAAGGAATACTAGAATCAGCGAACAAAAGCCTAAACAAAACAACGGGACGAATGGGTAAAACGGTACTATGTATTGTAAGTCTTCCGTTTTGCCACCCGCTTTAATAAATTTCTTTCTAAACATATATTGCGATAAAGCAATTCCCATCCATGAAATCGTGACGGAGATACCCGCTATGGACATTAGTATCACGAACACAGTATCCGCAGCAATGAAGCTAGTCAATAACGAGAGAAGCGAAAAGCATATTGTAAATAGAAGGGCATTCAAGGGCACTTTCCTTTTGGATAATAGACCAAACACTTTTGGTGCCATCCCATCATGGGCCATCGACCAAAGCAACCTTGTAGATGCATAAAGACATGAATTCCCCACTGAAAGAATGGCTGTTAATATAATGAAATTCATGATACCTGCTGCATAAGGAATCCCCGCTATCTTCATCAAAGTTACAAAAGGACTTTCCAATAAACCTAATTCCGAAGAAGGGAATATGGCGGAAAGGATGATAATGGATGAAATGTAAAAAACAATGATTCTAAATAGTACGTTTCGAATGGCTTTAGGAATGTTTTCTTCAGGTTTTTCACTTTCACCTGCCGCTATTCCTATAAGTTCTGAGCCTTGATAAGAAAATATTACATTCATCATTGTCACAAAGATAATTGTAATGCCGCCAGCTGGAAATAGACCAGAAGGTGCCAAATTCTCGAAGAATGGGGTTGGACGATCAGATAAAGAGACAAAACCAAAGATACCAGCGATTCCAATCAAGATAAACAAAATCACTGCAACGATTTTTATTCCAGCGAACCAATATTCCGCCTCTGCAAAACCTCTTGTCGTTAATGCATTCAATGTAAATAAAAGCACTATGAACAAAGCACACCAAATCCAGGTAGGACTATGGGGGAACCATTGTTTCATCAATATTCCTGCTGCCGTAAACTCAACTCCTGCAGTTGCGGCTGAGCCTACGAAATACATCCATCCTAGAGAGAAACCAGCGGAAGGCCCAATATATTCGGCAGCATATTTTTGGAATGATCCTGTAACCGGCATATGAACGGCCAGCTCTCCAAGGCAGACCATGACCATATACAAAATAAGACCGCCTGCTAGATAACCGATCAGGGCTCCTCCTGCCCCCGCTTGGTTAATTGTATAGCCAGCATTTAAAAAAAGGCCTGTACCAATAACGCCGCCGAGTGAAAGCATAAATAAATGGCGTCTTTTCATTGAGCGTTGCAGCTGATCATTATTCTCCAGTCCATACCCCATATAATCACGTCCTTATTTTATCTAGTAAGCATATGCCTTCTCCCAAAAACCATCTTAGAACCTCAATGAAAGACAACTCAGGCCGCCATCTTGTTTTTGAAATTCCGACATTTCCACTTCAATCACTGTGTATCCCAATTCTTCAATTTTTTTCTTTGTACCCTCAAATCCTCTAGGGATAATAACGCAGTCGTTCATTCTGACGCAGTTACCGGAATATTCTTCTTCCTGTTTTACGGTTATTTGATTGAAGCTGGAAAAAGCCTCGTGATTAATGAATTCCCCTGCCACTAATAAATTATTGTCTCCCAGGTAATTGACACCCGTTTTTAAATGAAAGAATTTCTTAAGGGGAATGATGGTCGTATCATATCCATATTTCCCCATAATATCTTTGAACTGCAGAGCACCGGCTTCATTCGTTCTGGTTGAAAGGCCAACATAGAAGTGATCCTCAACTTGCATTACATCCCCGCCATCTAACATACCTGGAGATTGAATATATTCGATTGTGTCATAAAAGTCCTTTAAAACTTCTTTCATTTCATTAATTTCACCATTCCGGCTTTCTGCTCCAGGATTGGTTACAAGGGCACATTTTGGCGTCAACACCGCGGTATCTTCCACAAACGTGGAATCAGGATACCTCTCATCCGATTCGAGAACGGTCACTTTCACACCGCATTGTTTTAATGCTTCTACATAAGCCTCGTGTTGTACAAGCGCTTTTTCATAATTCGGGTTTCCTAAATCCGATGTTGTTAAGCCATTTACAAAACTTTTTCCAATCTTTCTTACAATCGCGTGATTAAACATATATATTCCTCCTAAATAGGTAGTTTATCTTTTTATAATGTGGAATACCTTTATGCTCCTGCCGTACTTTAAATGGAGTTTCGTTTATTCCAGAAGCGGAAATTATAGATATATAGGCATGGTAGAGAGAAGAGACAACCGAAAGCCTTTCTTAACTATAAGGGGTGTCTCTTCTTAGCCCATGCTTTCTCAATTATTTTGATGACCGCATAAGTTATCCGCTATTCCTACAAAATATCTTACTCCATACCCTAAAGCCTTCTCATCGACTTTAAATTTAGGATGGTGCAAAGGATAAGCTTTTCCAAATTCATTATCATGGACGCCTAGAAATTGCATGGAAGAGGGAACGATTTCGGAAAAAGCCGAGAAATCTTCTGTCCCAAACATGGGATCATCAACCTGGATGATATTATTTTCCTCAAAAATACCTTCCATGACCGTTCTTGAAATATCAACGGCAGCTTTATCATTCACCACCGCTGGATACCCTAAATACCAAGTGACTTCACATTTTGCCCCATGCGTTTCTGAAATCCCCTTAACGATTTGCTCTAGATACTCCCTTGCTTTCACTCGGCTATCAGAGTCCAAGGATCGAATGGTACCGCCGATTTCTGCATATTCAGGTATGACATTCAGCGCACTTCCGGAATGGAACTGGGTGACTGAAATGACAGGTGTCCTAAGAGCTGAAATTTTTCTGGAAACGATATGTTGAATATTCGTCGTTATTTCTGCACCAATGATAAGCGGATCTACCGTTAATTCCGGAGTCGACGCATGACCGCCCTGCCCAATGATTTTAATTTCAAAATCATCGGCTGCTGCACAGAATACCCCTTCCCTTAAACATATGGTTCCTGTTCGTTCATAAGGAGTAACATGCAGTGCAAATGCATAATCCACTCCTTCCATGACCCCTTTTTTCACCAATTCCTGAGCTCCTCCTGGCAGAACCTCTTCGGCGTGTTGGAAAATAAACCTGATTTCTCCATTAATCTCTTCTTTTTTCCCGGAGAGGACTTTTGCAGCACCTAATAACATCGCAGCATGTGCATCATGTCCGCATGCATGCATAACCCCTGGATTTTTTGATTTATATTCAATATCTGCCTCCTCTTCAATCGGGAGTGCATCAATATCTGCACGAAAGGAAATGGTATACGATTTTCGGGGTGATTTTTTTGCGCCTTTGAGAACCGCTAAAACACTCGTTTCGGTAGGTCTCGTCACTTCTAATCCTGTAAAGGTTTTTAATTTCCTATAGATGAATTCGGAAGTCTGGTGCTCCTGATACGAGAGCTCCGGATTTTCATGAAAATGACGTCTCCATGAAATCACTTCATCCACAACTGTCTCCTGTATTGTCTTCATCATAAACGCCTCCTTGTAGTGCCAATATTCAGATTTTTTAGATCTTTAAAAAGGGCCATACTGTATGCTTTGAGCAGTGATCAAAAAGATAATCGCTACGGCAACCTGAATCAAAAGAAAGGGAAATACCCATTTTACCCATTTCGTAAATGATATGCCTGCCACTGCCAGTCCAGCCAATAGCACTCCAGAAGTAGGGAATATCATATTCGAAATCCCATCCCCTAATTGGAAAGCTAAAACTGCCGTTTGTCTTGTCACACCCATTAAATCCGCTAATGGAGCCATGATCGGCATCGTCAATGCTGCTTGTCCGCTTCCTGATGGAACAATGAAGTTAAGGAATAATTGGACAATGAACATTCCGATTGCATTTATGGCGGGAGGAAGCTGCTCAACCAATCCTGCAGCATAATATAAAATGGTATCAAGCAAACCGCCACTTGTAATGATGACCAAGATTGTCTGAGCAACACCTATTATCAATGCCCCGGAAACCATATCGCCTGCTCCTGAAATAAAACCATTAGCCATCTTGGACGGAGTCAAGCCTCCGATTAGGCCCATTATGATCCCGCTTAATAAAAACAAGCCGCCAATTTCACTTATATACCATCCTAATTTAATAACTCCATAGACTAATAGGATGAAATTCACCAATAAAATAATTAAAGCAGCGTTATGTCTTTTGCTCATCCTAAAGTTTTTATCAAGTTGTCCATGTTCTTCACGCCTGAATTTCCCATACTCCCCCAGTTCAGGGTTTCTTTTTACCTTCATTGCATGGAAATAGATGTACAATACTGTAACGACATAAAACACTGCAAGAAGAGCGATCCGCAATCCCATTCCCGAATACATGGGCAATTCTGCAATGCTTTGGGCAACTCCAACATTAAATGGGTTCGTAATGCCCGAAATGAATCCAGTCGCCAAAGTTCCAAGGATGACGATCGCAAAACCAGTAAGTGCATCAAACCCTAATGCGATCGTCATCGGAACAATGATGGCGATATAAACTAAAGCATCTTCAGCAGAGCCGATCAGTGTCCCTAATGATGCGAAGATTAATACCATCAACGGAATAAGCAATTTTTCTTTTGTTCCGAATCGGACAGCCACAAACTTAATGAAAGAATCCAGTGCCCCTGTTGCCTGCATGATTCCCAGTGCTCCGCCAAACAAAAAGACGAACAAGATAATTGACGCTCCTTCAATCATCCCTGCGTGAATGCTGCTGAACATTTCCAATAATCCCACAGGTGTTGATTCTACGAATTCAAAAGAAGTGGGATCGACTACACTTCGGCCATCCTTTTCAATTCTTTCATATTGGCCTGCGGGTAAGATATAGGTTAGAACCGTCACTATCACAATTACGATAAACATTAATACAAAAGGATTTATCCCTTTTTCCGGTAACTCCGTTAGTTGGTTAAGTGGCTTATTATTCTGATTAAGCGGCTCGGAAGTGATTGGACCATTAGGCAGGTCATTCATATTAAAACCCCCAGTTAAAGTTTAATACTATTAATCCAGTTTTCCTGTCGGACCATCACTTCTCAACCAAACACTTAAACATACTCATTATTAACTTCTCAAGCAAAACGGGCGTATGGACAAAGGCGCTATCGATGTGAAGGCGCTCAGTACGCTGATGGGCATCCTTGCCGAATGGCCCCACATTAAGTACGGGTGCCTGAAGTTTTTGCATATCGGCAAAAGGAATGCTGTAAGTATCGCCCCAGACTGGTGTATTTTTTTCAAAAGCCGTCCAGCCGTCAGAGTCATCAGTATATTGAACATAGCTTAAATCGCAAAGGCCATTAAAATAATGAATTTGTCTGACTTCTTCATCAAACTTTCTGGCCGTTTCCTTCATTAATTTCACAGATTCGATGATAAGCGGATCATCGGACGAATTGACGGCTGGATAATATGGCGGTGCGAACAGCAATACAATGGCGGGTGAAAGCTCCTGACATTGTATCATCAATTTTTCAGCGATCCGCACTGATTTTTCCCGTTCATCCAAATCCTTGTTTCCTTTAACTTCACTCTTTATTTGCTGAACAAAACTCCCGCCAAATTTGCCCTCGGCATATGAAAGTAACTTTTCGTAGCGCAATACTTGTACTTCGCCTACACCTTCAATTTGTTCACGCAGACAAAGTTCTTTATAAGATTCATTGCATTTCATCGCTGCTTCGTTCGCAACCTGCTCGAATAAATCCATTATTTCTGCAGCTGTTCTTTTCATGATGAACACATTATAAAGCGCGGCTGCCCGATAAGGTGTCTGTGTTGAATATTGTAGTTTTAGATCTTTTTGCTGAAGCGATACTGGTAAAGGTGTTTCCTCGCCAAGGTCACTTTCCAGAAAAAGAGTGTTCCACTCCATGAGCTGCGTGAGAAACGAGGCTATATAGTTAGCGGTTATGCCCTTTAATGGCTCGCCTACATGAGTTTCTTTCCCATAAAAAAGGGCAGCGGGCATGATTTTCCCCAAAGTTCCGGAATAAATATAATGATTATTATCACCCGGTTTCTGTGAAAAGGACGGTTCACTATTAAAAAACATTTTATAGGAAAGGTCATATTTATCACGTAAAGCCACAAGTTCTTTAACTGCAGCCCTCATTCCCGCAGAATTCACTTCCTCATCCGGGACCGTTAACAGCAGGAGATTGATCGGCCATTGTTCGATGCTTGCCTTTTCGATGATAGCCATATGAAGGGCAAGCCCCATTTTCATATCCATCGTTCCTCTACCAAACAAGTACTTTCCTGATTCCAGATCAATGCGCGCTTCTTCCGGCAGATCATCTTTCCTATCATGAAGTTTTTTCGTGAGCTCCTCTGGTTGAAATGCAAGAGACTCAAGGTCACCGTATTCTTCAGTATGAACCGTATCAAAATGGCTAATTAATACTACGGTCTCCTTGCTATCGGGATGTTTATAAAAGGCATTGACAAAATTCCTTCCTAAATCTGCCTCGTGAAGCGATAAGTGTGCCGGGTTCCTTTTAAAATAATCAAGCTCCCTTAATTTCTCTTGCACTTTATAAGGGAACGTTCGCTCCCCTGGTGTAAGAGTCCGGCTTTCCCAGCTAACAAGTTCACACAACAAAGCACGGAGCGTTTCTGGAGTACCCCATAGTAATTGACTCATTTCAATCCCCCTTCATCAATATTTGTACGCACCACCGGGCAGGTTAAACAGGTAGGACCTCCAGTTCCCTTGAAACTGATTTCAGTTCCTTTGTACTCATAAACTGTCGCTCCCGCATCAATAAGCTTTTGCTTCGTGTAAGCGTTACCAGAAGGTATCACGCAAACCCGCGGAGCAATGGCAAGCACATTACAACCCAAGTTCAAGTACTCATCAATCGGCACTTCGATAAGCTGAATGCCTCGTTCAATAAGCAGTTTTCTGAAAAAGACAGGCATAAGGCGGGAATGAACTACCGCTAAATCATGGTCGACCATGCTGATGAAAGACATGAGATGGAGACACTCTGCCTCTCCTTGATCATGCGGAAGCTGAACTACGATGAATTCATCCACAAGATGTGCGGTCATTTCCTTTAATTGCCGAATGGCTTCAGCGTTTGTACGATAACCATGCCCGACAACCAAGGTCTTATCATCAAGCCAAACGATATCACCGCCATCCGCGACCGCATCACCCGCTAAATATCCAATGATCGGGATGTTCTTTTCCTTACAGTATTCCTTGTATACAGTCGCTTCAGGCTGCCTCGATTCTTTCCCCGACTTTAAAATAATGGCCCCTTGGCTAGTGAATTTGACTGGGTCATGCGCATATAAGGAGTCAATGCCAACTACCGAAGATGCTGGCAAATAATCGATGTTTGGGACATATTTCTCCAAAATGGATATAAAGTCACCATACTCCGTTAGCGCTTCGTTGAAATCTGGCTCTTCCAAAAAATTGAAGTTCTCCCATGTTTGGCTTAAATGCTCTTGACTAATAAAAGCTTCTTTCGGATGTTTTACAATGACACGTTCCAATGGTTTGTACATGGACGAACAAAATGTCACTGCCTCCCCCTCCTTTTCCGCATAGTGGAAAACGTTTCCGCTAATAGGAATTTTTCTTTTATTATAAATTTTGTTTTGGTATAATGTCAATATGTTTTAAATTTTCAAATAAATTAACTTTTTATTTAACTTGTATGGAAAGATAGGTGGTTTGTATATGCAATCAATTGACCGCGCCATGAACGTTATAAAGGTGCTGGTATCCAATTCTTCGGAAAACTGGCTGTCAATTACGGAACTTTCCCAAGAATGTGATCTTCCTGTCAGCTCCATGCATCGTTTGTTAAAGGCAATGTCCTTGCATGGATTAATTCAACAGGACGGGCAATCCAAACAATATGGTTTGGGGAATATTTGGCTCGAATATGGTTTACGCATGTATGACAAAATGGATTACATTAGTCAAATAAGGCCTGAACTCGAAAGGCTGATGAACAAAGTGGAGGAAAGCGTCTATCTAAGCCAACCAATCGGTATGGAATCACTCGTTATCGAAAGAATCGACAGTGAAAAAAGCCAAATCCGGGTTTATGACCAGCTTGGCTCACGTGTACCTATGCATATCGGGGCTGCCAATAAAGCGATGCTCGCCTATATGCCATATAATCAAACGAAAAAAATCGTAGATGCTCTTCTGCCAACTCAAGAAAGAGCAGCTTTTTGGGATATATTGCAAGAGACTAAAAAGAAGGGACATGGAATCAGTCACAGTGAAAGAACAGAGGGTACATGTTCTGTTGCCGTGCCGATATTGAACCATTTTGGGGAAGTTCACGGTGCGGTGAGCATTGGCTTTGTCAGCTTTAACCTGACAGATGATAGACTAGATTTCCTCATTAAGAATGTGATGGAAACTGGCACTCGGGTTTCTGCAAAATTGGGGTATAGGGGACCATGAAAATAAGAGAGCAGTGGAGGATTATCGAATAAGCCAAAAAAGAAGATGAATCATTTCATCTTCTTTTCGCTTTATATTAATCGCTGCCGGTCACAAATAAATCTTCTTTAAAATAGGCGAGGACCTCGCCGGCCACCACGGGTTCGCCCTCCAATACCTCCAAAGTTTCAATTTTCCCGCTGACACCAATATCAATGATTTCCACACTTCCATCTGCCTTCTTAATCTGAAATAATTGTTCCCATTCGTAAAATCTTGAATTTTTGGATATTGAAATTTTTTCAACCCTGCCATCACAAGGGCTAAGAATCACATCAACGTACATTTACATCATTCCTTCCTTCAGTATTCTTCAAAATGAAATGGGGTTTGTAAAACTAACCTAAGAAAGTTTTGGAACTCAGATATATCTTCTTGTTCAATGCCAAGGGTCGGAGCCCAGTACTGATCCAAATTAATATCATTGGCACAAAGCAGGATCATTCTTCCGCTTTGCATGGAAGTCACCATTGCTTTACCGAAAAACTGGGCCGAATATACAATGGTTACATCATATCTATAATCTTGTGACAATAAGCAATAATGATGAATAGCCTGGTTTTCTTTATTTTCGGAAAGAATATCAAAATTCAACGGATTGCCTCCTTTCTTGTAAACCATAATTCGTTCAGAACCTGATCCACCCCCGAAGCTGGGATGCTTCCGCTATTTTGCGAATCCCTTCAATATAAGCAGCCACTTTCATGTTCACGGAATATTTTTGTGAAGTATGGTAGACATTCAAAAAGCTGGCCGTTATCTTTTCCTTCAATCGTTCATCTACAAGCTCTTCCGTCCAGTAATAACCTTGGTTGTTCTGGCACCATTCAAAATACGAGACTATCACACCTCCTGAATTCGCCAAAATATCCGGGACTAGCACTATACCTTTATCATCGAGAATCTTGATCGCTTCCTTTGTCGTCGGCCCATTTGCTGCTTCAATCAGGATTTCACATTTTAGTCGTTTTGCATTATCCTTATTCACCACTCCGCTAATGGCTGCGGGGATCAGCACATCACACTCTTTTTCCAATAATTCTTGATTGGATAATGAATCTTTGTATAAGTTCGAAACGACCCCAAAAGAGTCCCTGTTATCCAAAAGGTAAGGAATGTCCAATCCATTCGGATCATATAAACCTCCAAGTTCATCCGCTATTCCGACAACCTTAGCCCCCATTTCATGTAAATACAATGCTAAATGACTGCCAACATTCCCGAATCCCTGGATGATTACCCGCATGCCTTCAATAGGAATCCCCTTTAAATCACAAATCATTTGAAGTGTATATAATACGCCCTTGGAAGTGGCTTTTTCCCTGCCCTTCGATCCTCCTAATCTCAGAGGCTTTCCTGTAATGAAGCCAGGTGAATCGAATTCCCTGATGTGATCATATTCATCCAGCATCCAGGCCATGATTTGTGAATTCGTATACATATCTGGTGCCGGGATATCTTTTGTAGGGCCCACTATTTGACTTACTGCCCTGACATACCCTCTGCTTAATCGTTCAAGCTCAGATGAACTCATCTGTCTGGGATCACACACAATGCCGCCTTTTGCCCCTCCGTATGGAAGATCGGTTATTCCGCATTTCAAGCTCATCCATCCGGCCAATGCCTTAACTTCTTCAGGAGTGACATCCGGGTGAAACCGGATTCCCCCTTTCGTTGGGCCGGCTGCATCATTATGTTGAGCACGATACCCTTGAAACATCCTTGTCTCGCCATTATCCATTTGAATAGGAATACAGACTTCCAGAAAACGCATTGGCGCTTTCAGAAAATCAAAAACCTGCTCTGGATAGTCCAAAACATGAATCGCTTCTTTTAAGATATCCTGGAATTCTTGCAATGGATTATCCAATTGACGTTTTTCAATAACCTTAATTTTCTCTGTCATTTTAGCACCTCTCTTTTATTCTTATTACTTATTAAGCAACTTTCATGCCAGCTTTGAGGATATTGTATGAATAGCACCATACCGCCATTTGCCCTCATCCATATCACACATACAATCATCAAGACATATGTATTAATTCATAAGCAATTCAGATTTGCATATGTAAAAAGGGATGATTAAATACAAAAAAGAGCACCAGATAAATGTATAAACATTCATTGAGTGCTCTTTTTTTGTTTATCCTGAAAAAGAAAGTGTTGATCTGTAGCAGATGCCAAATGATGGTACAAATCTAATCAACGGCAGTCAATCCTAGGAACCAACTGTTCAGCTTAAAAAAATACTCTAAATATATATTGAAACTTCTATTTACCAACCAACAGGTTTAACTCATCTACAAACCTTTTTGTGATAATTTCCGGGCGAGTAATGGCCGTTCCTACTACGACTGCAAAAGCACCACTTTCAATAGCTTTTCTAGCATGATCTTTCGTATGAATATGCCCTTCAGCGAAGATGGGGATATTTAAGGCAGAAGAGAGTTTTCGAATAAGGTCATAATCAACCTCCTTCACGTATTTTGTTTCCTCTGTATACCCACACAATGTGGTTGATATTATATCAGCACCGAATTTTTCTGCGATTAGTCCCTCTTCATAAGTCGCACAATCTGCCATTACTAAAATATTGGGATGCTCACTATTGATTTTACCTATGATTCTTTCTAACGTTTCTCCATTAGGGCGCTTTCGTTGAGTCCCGTCTAATGCTACGATTGACGCTCCAGCCTCAATAATGCTTATAGCACTTTCATAGGTAGGAGTAATATATACTTCACATTCTTCGGTCCATTGCTTGTGAATACCTAATACAGGCAATTTTGTTACCTTTTTAATCGCTTTAATATTTTCTGGCCCGTTAGCCCTAATACCAACTGCGCCTCCCTTTTCTGCAGCCTTGCTTAATGCGCCCATGATTTCCGCCCCATACATCGGCCATCCCCTTCTAGCCTGGCACGAAACTATCAATCCATTCTTAATAGATTCCAGTACGTTTTTTTTATCCATAATTGCCACCTAAAAAACCCCCAAGAATTTACCAGCTAATCCTACCATAAAGCAAAGGAGGATTAACCAGTAGATAGCTTTTTGATATTTAAGTAATGCCCATAAGAAACCAAGTGTTAAGAGGAGGGGTAAAAGCCCAGGTAAAATTGAATCAAGAAGTTCTTGTAAATTTATTTCTTTTCCACCAAAGTTCCATTTAGCAGCCACGGCCACTTTAACAAAATTCACTACCATTGATCCTGTTACCATTAATCCTACAATAGTAGCTCCCTGAACAAACTTATTTAGCACATCAGAGTCTTTCATTTTTAGGATTAGGCTTATCCCAAACTGGTACCCATAGACAATACCGTAGTAACGAGAAAAAATATTGAGCAAGACGTTTGGCACAATAAATATAATGGGTCCAAGTGAATTTCCATCCAACGCCAAACCAGCGCCGATTGCAGCAAAAATGGTCATAAAAGTTGCTTTAAAAACAGAATCGCCAATTCCAGAGAGCGGTCCCATCAATGCGGCTTTCGTAGAAGAAATTGTGTCAGATGTGATGGGATTACCTTGTGCTCGTTGTTCTTCAAGTGCAAGAGTAACACCTATGATGGCATTGGAAGTATACGGATGGCAGTTAAAAAATTCATTATGACGAACAACCGATTCTTTTAAATCCTGATTATTTGGATAGAGTTTTTTGAGTGCCGGCAATATCGCATAGCAGAATCCTAAACTGCCATAACGCTCATAATTTATAGACGTCATACTGAAGAAAGTGCGGAAGAATGTTTTCATTAAATCTTTCCTTGTCAGAATCGTCGTTTTAGCTGTACTCTTGCTGGGGGAATCACCGGAAATTCCACTATCATTTCCTTTCGTTCCCACTGCTGTAATGCTGACCGCGATTCCAAGACCCAAAAAGGCTATCGAAAGTACATTTAGTTCCAAGTAGACTGCCAGAACAAATCCAATTAGGAAAAATGACCAAAACTTCTTGAAGTTCATCATTTTCAGGAGCATGGCCATTCCAATTGCGGGTAGGATTCCTGCTGTAATCTTTAATCCTTCCATAAACCAAGAAGGCATTGAGCCTACGATATTATTTACAAATTCACTACCAAAATAAACGGCTAAAAAAGTTGGAATGAACATAACTGTAAAAAAAACGATTATTCCAAAAAGGTGAAGCCGTTCTGCCCTTTTTAGATTTAGCTCTTGTAAAGCATTGTCTGCCCGATGCACTAGATAAATATTAAAATTCCAAGCTAGCATGATTAAAAATTGTGCTAAAATACCGATTGGTAATGCCAGAGCAATTCCAACCTCAGGCTTCCCCCCAGCACTAATCGCGAAAATAGTCCCCATTAGACCAGCAATTTGTGCATTAGGAGGAACACTACCTCCAATGGGCAAGACCCCCATAAACATCAATTCCACACTGGCCCCTACAATCAATCCAGTCTGTAGGTCTCCCATCATTAGTCCTAACAATGGCCCAGCAAAAATGGGACGGCTAATCATCCAATATCCATATCCATAATTTTCGGTCATGAGAATTGCAACAAAACCACTTAACAAAATCGCTGATATTAACTCAATTTCCACTTTTCCTCCCCCTTTTTACACTGACTATCTTTTCGACCATTAAATCTTGGTGAATAAATCAATCGATTTATCATTAGGAGAGGTTCTGATCTCACAAGGGATCCCGTGATCTCTAATCTTGAGGAAAGTAGATTTATCTTCTTCATCCAAATAGACTGTTTTACTTATTTCCTGTTTTCCTGCTTTATAGTACATGCCACCTACATTTATAGAAGGCAGAATGATACCTTTTTCAATGAGAGATAAAAGGACTCGAGGACTTTTTACTACAATAAACGTTTTTTCCTGATCAGACTGCTCAACCAGATATTTGACTGCATCTTCGACAGAAAGGATAGCATATCTTTTCCCCGAAGGTACTGCCAAGCTTAGTAACAAAAGTTGTGTAGGGTCGGTTGCAACCCTATCATCAATTACAATAAATTCTGTAACTTGATAAGCAACACTCCATGAATAAGCAACTTGCCCATGTATGAGTCTTTCATCGATACGGGTAACAACGATACTCATTACAATTCCTCCTTTATGGGGTTAACTGTAGAGTTTATATAGCTAATACTCATAGAGGTATTAGCTATAAGCTCTTCGGGACTTACAGGTGAAAGGCAAGATTCAATAACTAAACCTAAATGAAAACCAGCGATTACTTGTACCCGGCTATCTTTCAACACTTGAAGTGTAGCTGCATTGCATGGGGTACCCCCTTTAATATCTGCCAGAATGATTATTTCTTTGTACCAATCCAACAATTGATTGACTGCCGATTCCAGTTCTCTTGCAAATGAATCTAACGTTACTTGATCATCCATGCTTAATGCAAAGAGTTGATTCTGTTTCCCTGCTATAAGCTCTACACAGTCTTTCATAGTCGAAGCTAAATTCCCATGACTTACAAGTAAAATGGCCCGATTCAAACTATCTCCTCCTTATAACATATTTTTTTGAATATTCATACAAACTCATCTTATTAAAAAAGAATTAAAAAATCAAGTTTTTATTAATAAAATAAGAAATAAAATTTCTTTTATGGCATTTTTTTTTGCATTATGTGCAAAAAACATTTCATTTATGATATAAATGAAACAATAGGGATTTACATCATTTAATAAAATATTTAATAAAGGGGACATATCATGAGCTTAACTTTATTACAAAAAATAAATGAAAAAGCCGATTCCTTGTCTCGTGCTGAACGGCAAGTAGCCAAATATATATTGGACCATGCAGATTTGGTGCAAACTTACACGATTTCTGAAATATCAACCAACGCAAATGTTTCCCAAGCTAGTGTTGTGCGTTTTTGTAAAAGAATGGGTATAGACAGCTTTAAAACCTTTCAACATACATTGGTGAAAGAAATGAGTTCAAATAATGCCAACATTAATGATCTTTCTTTACTGCGTGAAAATGATACGCCCTATCAACTTTTCCAAAAAGTAACTATGAGCAATAAATTTGCTTTAGACTCTTTAGTACAAACTCTTAACAAAAAAGAGTTTGAAAAAGCAGTAGAATGCTTAAGCCTAGCAAAGAAAATTGCATTTTTTGGTGTCGGGGGCTCCTCTACTGCTGCATTGGATGCTAGTAATAAATTTGCTAAACTTGGCGTTACTACAGGAATGAACACTGACTTTCATACAGTGATTTCCTATATTTCCAATTTCACACCAGAAGATGCATTGGTCATTTTTTCCACATCCGGAAAAACAAAAGATATATTGGAGATGGCTTCATATGCGAAAAAGATAAACGTACCAGTATTGGCAATAACCGCTTATACAAAGTCTCCTTTATTGAAAATAGCAAGTATACAACTTTGTTTTCCTGACATCGAACATGATCAACGAATCGGTAGTATAGCATCTAGAATCATGCAACTTAACATGGTTGATGCTCTTTACTTAAGTGTTTTTCATCGAATCGATAAAAAAACCATAGATAAATATCAAAAAGCACGTGAAGAAATTCTACGTCTAAGAAGATAGCCTGCTTAAGGATGTGTTTTACTACATTTCGTTAGAGGCGTGAATATGTATTAATTCATAGTCATTTCAGGATTGCATACAAACTGACGCATCCTTATCGGATGCGTCAGTTTGTAGACAAAAGGAGCTTCCATCTAAAATTTTAAACATAGTTGATTGGAACGGAAGGTGCGAGACTCCTGCGGGAATAGCGAGTCTAAGGGAGACCCCACAGGCGCAATTGCGCCGAGGAGGCTCCCGGACCGCCCGCGGAAAGCGAGTGCCTGAAGTGGAAATTAACGTCCAAATTTGTACAAGCCAAAAAAAAATGTAGACAAACTCGATTTTCATCGAGTTTGTCTACATTCTGAAGCATCCTTATCGGATGCGTTTTTCCTTGCAAAGTCTTATAGCTGAATTTCTTCAACTTGGTATTGGGGCGGTGCCTTCCTGAATGCCTTTGTGATATATAATAGATAACAAAAACCAATAATGAACCAACTTGTCCCCATTATTAGGGAACTTGCCTCAAGGTTGATCCATAGAATGCCAATTGCTATAGCTCCAATTAAAGGCATAATTAAGTATTTGATACACCCCTTTACCGTTCGGTGCTCCTTTTCCCGAATGATAAAATGGCTGATCACTGAAAGATTTACAAAGGTAAAGGCCATTAATGCACCAAAGTTGATCAGTGACGTTGCTGTCACTAAATCAAAGAATAAAGCCGACATTGAAATGACTCCAACTATGAGTACATTAATCGCTGGTGTCTTCCACTTAGGATGAATGAATCCAAACCATTTTTCCGGAAACACTTTATCACGGCCCATAACATACAAAAGACGGGAAACGCTGGCATGCGATGCTAGTCCAGAGGCTAGCGTATTGACGAAAGTCGTACAAAGAAAAATGGATTGAAATAGCTTCCCGCCTACATAAAGGGCGATTTCAGGTAATGCAGCATCCGGTTCCTTAAAACGGGATATGTCCGGAAAAAAGAGCTGAATAAAGAAAGATGCGGTAATGAAGATGATTCCACCCCATAGCGCAGTTAAAAATATCGCTTTTGGTATCGTTTTTTTCGGATCTGGCGTTTCCTCAGATAGGGTCGTTACCGCATCGAATCCCAAAAAGGAAAAACAAAGGATCGTAGCCCCGGTTATTATGGCCGAGAAGTCCATCCCTTCATTTACGAAAGGCATTAATGTAAACACTTCTCCTGTACCTTCCCCATCATTCAAACCTTTGACAACAAGAATGATGAACACTGCCATGATGGCAATCTGAATTAAAACAAAAAGCGCATTAAAGTTAGCAAGTACATTGACGCTCCTGAGATTGAGAATGGTGACGATTGCTACGAATAATACTACCCAAATCCATGTAGGAACTCCTGGAAATAATGCTGTCAGATAAATTTTGGTCAACAATGCATTGACCATAGGTAAAAACAAATAGTCTAACAACGAGGACCATCCTACCAGGAATCCTAAATGCGGGTTTATCGCCTTTTGCGTATAAGTGTAGGCAGAACCTGCAGCAGGAAAAACCTTTACAAGTTTTCCATAGCTGGCAGCTGTAAAAAGCATCCCCACCAATGCAACGATATAAGCAGTCGGCACATGGCCGCCCGTAATCCCAGATACAATGCCGAATGTATCAAATACAACCATGGGGGTCATATATGCTAACCCCATCATTACGATTTGCCATAATTTCAGTGATCTTTTCAATGTAACCTCATTTTCCACCTATCATTCCTCCTTGAAACCGCTTTCAAACTAGTGAGTTCAATTTCTTAACTAGAATAATCCCCATGCCTCCCTCTTTTTTAAAAGTTTTACCTGTATACCTTTATGCAATTTCTGTGCCACATGATTTCGGTTTATTTCGACAAACGAAAAACGCCTTAATTCCTGTATTCTTACCCGCAATTGATTGATTCACAGATATGAAGTCTTCCAGCATCTCTTCATTGACGATTCAATTTCCCATAACTTATTCGCCTTTGCATACACAAAGCCCATGTTATCTTGTAAAAACCCTCATTAAATCACTCACAGTGACTTGGCATGATAATTGCATGATTAATCATCTATAGGAATTCATTTAATGAGTTTCAAAACTACTATAGTTATAAGAAAATGGAGGAATAGAAAAATGAAATATCCTTTATCACCTGATGTTAAACCAGAGTTTTGTACCACCGGATCATTTATGCGCTTACCTTCTACAAGAGAAAATGCCAAATTGGCAGTGGTAGGTATGCCTTTTGATACAGCTGCTTCATTCAGGGTAGGAGCCCGGTTTGCTCCACAGGCAGTCCGCCAAGCATCCATGACGTTGTTTCCTTATCATCCCATTCACAAGGTATTTCCGTTTGACGAATGTAATGCAATTGATATCGGGGATGTTTCGGTGATTCCCCATAATATACATCGAAGCTATGAGTTAATTGAAAAGGCTATGTCAGACTTGATGAAAAACGGCATCATTCCAATAGGCATCGGAGGAGATCATTCAGTAACATTGGCTAATCTAAGAGCAGCCGCAAAAATCCACGGTCCTGTTGCACTTCTTCATTTTGATTCACATACAGATACCTGGGATACTTATTACGAAGAAAAATACTGGCATGGTTCCCCGTTTATCCGTGCATATGAGGAAGGTTTGCTCCAAACGGATAAAGTTTTCCAGATTGGCATCAGAGGTACGCTCAATCATCCAGGAGATTTAGATTCCAGTACAGAACTAGGGTACAATGTGATAACTACGCCCGAGCTGAAGAAGAGAGGAATCGAAGATGTCGTGAAGGAAGTCAAGAAAACCATTGGGGATACACCATGTTTCTTGACATTTGATATTGATTTTGTCGATCCATCCTGCGCTCCTGGAACTGGCACATTGGAGGTCGGCGGTCTAAATAGCTTTGAAACCCTTGAGATGATACGCTCTCTGCAAGGATTCAACTTTATTGGGTTCGACCTGGTGGAAGTCCTCCCGCCGTATGATCCAACACAAATTACATCACTATTGGCAGCCACCATCATTCATGACTTTGCCAGTCTAGTAGCCTTACAACTAAAAGAAGAAGAAGAACAAGAAAAGGAGAATTCAGCCGAAAAAAGTTTATAGGACAAACACTGGCCATATAGGCCGATACTGTTAATCGATCAGATAGAACCAAGCTAATGATATAAAACTCTAAGTACAAAATAAAAAAGTCCTGAAATTCAAAAAGCACCAGTTTATGAAAACAGATGCTCAGACTGTAGACAAATTTGAAGAAAGTGAATTTGTCTACAGTCTTTTTTCTTTAAAAATGTTCCAGCTGATTTCAGAAATCCGCTCCCTTTCCGCCGACTGTCTGCCAAGCCTCCTCGACGCAAGCGTCTGTGGGGTCTCGGCTAGCCAGCTATTCGGCAGGAGTGTCGCAAATTTCTTCCATCCATTGATGATTTCATAAAACAGAAAAAAACATTAAGGATCATCTAATCTTCCTTTAAAATCATGGTTCTATGTGAAATCATTCCGAACCCCCTTTTGTCGACAAACTGAGCATCTTAGGTGAAAGCAGATGCCTTTTTTTCTATGTAATCTTTACCCTTGTCCTGCTGCTTCGACTATAAATCATTCCATAAAACAACTTCGAGCTTCTATCGGTGTGGAAAAATAAAAAACACATCCCTTTGAAAATGGGATGTGCCATCCTTTTATTCGTCTGATTCTGCCCCAGGCCGATTGGATTGTGTTGGCAGGGTGTCCCAAAAGCTTGCATCGACAGTTTCAATTGAATCATCGGCAATAGCTCTGACAGCTGCATCCAAAGTGGTTACCGTTTGCTTAATTAGATAGCCATTACTTTTTTGTCCAAGCGCTACAGACTCGACATTGTGGTCCGACATACCTCGCATCTCAAAGAGCAGTGTGGCAATGTCATAACGGACGGCTGCACCATTACGGCCTATATTTTCTCCAGAACCGCCATCATACCTACCAATATGCCCCCAACCAGTTGGTTCAATGGAGTTATATACGACAGCACCCAATTTTTTTGAGGCTTCTAACACTTCAGGCTTTACGTTCGCGTTTGTAGGATAAAGAATTGAACCTGAAACAAGTTCACCGTCCGTTTCGCTTAGCGTCCCTTGATGATGTAAATCTATCATGTAATCTATATCGTATTTCGCAAATACATTTTTGTGTAAAGCCTTTACTTCTACTTGCATGTTATCAGTTTTTTTATCATGCTCACGGTTTAAGTCGATCCCATTTGCATTTGCCCGTGTTAAATGCCGATCACCTTTTGCTAAATAGTCATCAAGAGGGAAATTAACATCTCCCATGGCTCCATCTGCATTTAACATGGGAATGATCAGTATATTGACATTATCCAAAATACCTTTAGTCTTGTTCGTGCCTAGATGTTTAATGAATTCGAGTGCACCCTCGGTAGTCAGTTGTTCATTTCCATGCTGTTGCGTTAAAAATAGTATGGTAGGATTCTTAGGATTTGACATGTACTTCGCTAGGTAAATGTCCCTTCCTTTTACCGTTTCCCCGATTACTTCCAGTGCCAGCCTTTCTTGTTTTGCATCCTGCGTTTCAAGATAGCTCACCAGGCTTTCATATGTATGAAGATTTGAAGTTGTCACTTGACCATTTCCAGCACTGGGGCCATTTCCAACCGCTCCGACTGGTAACGCAACAGCTGTTACTGCGCCTAACGTCATTAAACTAGATAATGAAACTGATAGAACTTTCTTTTTAAAATTCAAAATAAACCCTCCTTATTAAATATAATAATCAAGAAACATAACTATTATTAATATTCTGACATTTTTACTACTTTATGTTAATAGTGAAAAATGACTATGTTTCCAAATAGTTTTCTTCTACGTAATATAACTTGAAAAGAATTACTTCTACAAAGGCGATATTCAAAAAACATTTTTGTTCCCGTTGAAGAAAATCGAGTTTGTCTATTTTTATGGCTTGTACAATTTGGACGTTGATTGGAACGTAGGGCACTCGCTTTCCGCGGGCGGTCGGGGAGCCTCCTCGGCTTTCGCCTGCGGGGTCTCCCCTAGACCCGCTTTTCTAAGCAGGAGTCTCGAACACCCGCTCCAATCAACTTTGTCTTACCTTTTAGATAGAACACTTTTGCCTAGAGTTCCGTCTGGTTACTTCAATATAGGCTGGAAGTTGATAGAACTATCATTTCCTCAATTTCTATTATTGCCTGCCCTCCGTCAGTGGAATTGACTCGTATTGTTCCGGATTGATTTTATATACAGAGCCATCAGTAACTCCATCAATTATTCCATATAACCCTCTTTCAACCGCTTTAATAAGCATGCCTTTTTTCTTTTGGCCAAAAGATTGTGTTTGACCTCTAACTTCAAAGAGTACTGTCCCACTTCCGTTTAAAGCAAAGGCTCCTAAAGCCGTTCCAGGAAGGTTTTGGTTTTGCGGATATAAGGATATATTCCCATATGGAGAATTACCTTGTTCTTTCATGGCATTATATACCGCCACATTCAATTGTCTGGAAAAATCATAATTATAGTTTTTTGCATATTTGGCATAATCTTGTCCTGAAGGCGAGCTTGGATCAGGTACAAATTGAGCGGAAATCGAGTAGGAGACTAAATCATCCGTTCCATCAACTTCATAATAGGGAGCTTGGTGATGCAAGTCCACAAAAATCTCCACCTTTCCGTATTGCTTCAGTAGAGACTTGTAAACATCACGTGTTGTTTGTGATTCAGGTGTTATGAACCAACCAGGGGTGGATGATTTTCCAGGGAAGTCTTTAGCTTGGGGAATATAATTTAAATCAGGATTAAAGTCACGATTGACATCGAAACCAGGTTTGGACTCATAATCGAATGATTCATTTTTGTATGTATAATAGTTCCAAGATGGATTCGCTCCTGCTAACTGCGGAAACTGGTCGACGACCTCTGCCCAGGTCATATCATTTCCCCTACGGTTCAATTCAGCGGCATCGGGATTCATTTTAGGCAAAGCGACAAGGGTAATTTCTTTACGAATTTTTTCCGCTTCAGGTGAGTTGGTCCCCAAAAACTTCAAGATATTCAAGATGGCATCCGTACCAGTTTTCTCATTTCCATGGATCTCACTTTGAATGAAAACGACTTTGTCGCCAGTTCCCACGGTTGCTTTATAGATTTCTCTATGTCTATTGGAATATCCAGCTACATCCACTTTTACTTTACCTTGGCTATCACTCGCAATTTGTTCTAGCTTTTTCCCTAGTTCAGCATGATCTGTAAAACCTGAAACCGAATAAGTTTGTTGAATGGGTGTTCCCGGGGATGTTTCATTAGCTGCAAATGCTGGTGCCGCAATACTCGCCGATAAAACGGCAACTCCCAGAGTTGAAATAACTTTCCTGTTTTTCATATGACAACAATCACTCCCTTAAAATATTTTTCTATCTCATTATACAAAATGGAAAAGTAGAAATATGTTGGAATTTGATGTCGTATTATGACTATTTTATGATGCTGCCACCAGCTTTAGCTAAAAGTTGGGAGCTGCACTAATGTATACTCTTTTTATGTTAGCTGTGCAAAAATGCATATTTTCCCACAACAACGATTCCGACATTGTTATCTCGGATCGTTGTTGCCGGATGCCTTTAACCATATATATATATTGGCTATGCATTTAGTCGAATTGATGATTTGTACTATAACATCACATTACGTTATAATAAAAGAAAAAAATAAGAGAAAGGGGAAAATATGAAACTCAACACTCATAGTTCTACACCATTATACATGCAATTGAAACAATCTATTATCGAAGATATAAACAAAGGGATATACTCTCCTGGCGAAAGATTACCAACCGAAACAGAATTATGTGACATATATGGGGTAAGTCGCATTACTGTTAGAAAAGCGGTTTTGGACTTGGTGGAAGAGGGTCTTCTAATACGCCAACAAGGAAAGGGAACATTTGTCCAATATCCTAAAGTAAAAAGGGAACTATTTGCTGTTAACGGTCATGCTGAATATATGTCAGAATTAGGGAAGATACCTAAAACTAAAATCCTTTCATTTGGGATCATACCCGCACCGGCTAATATTTCTAAATCCTTGGAGATTACTCCTGAAAATGATGTTCTTGAATTACAACGGATCTTATACTATGATAATCAACCTCTCACCTTGGAAATTTCTCATTATTCCTTAAAGGTTCTGCCTAATTTAAATGAACATGTCCATAACTCCGTTTCCATGTATGACACCATAAAGCATAAATATAATATAACTCCTGTTCATAACACGAAACTTTTAAATATGGTATTGGCAAATGCAGATGAAGCAAAATTTTTAGAGTGCGAAGTGGGAGATCCCCTTTTCAAAGTGGAGAAAGTGGCATATGACGCAAAGAAGCAGCCCATCCATTCCTCTTTCTTATATTATCCTGCCAATCGTGTGACCTTTACGATTGATAGTTCCATGTCGCAAGAAAAAGGTAACGAATCCCCCTCCTAATCCGGGATCTCGTTACCTTTTTCCATCTATAAATCGTTAAACCAGCATATGGTCAGGAATATATTCTTTACCATACCCAAAAGCTCCATAATCCTGACAGGTTTGGGAGGCAGCTAAAGCTCCTTTTTGTAAAGCTATATTTACATCTTGCCCTTGGACATACGATGAGAGAAAACCAGCAATAAATGAATCTCCCGCCCCCAATGTATCTACAACTTTGGTTTGGATAATAGCTTGTTCATATAATTGATTTTCAATTGATAAGAGTGCTCCCTTTTCCCCACGAGTAACACATACCACTTTTGAGCCCAACGAATGCACCTTTTGAATCAGTGCATGGCACTCTGCAGCGTTTAAATTACTTCCTGAAAAAAATGCATATGTCACATACGGACAAACTTTTTGTAAATAGGGTTCCTCTTGATTTGTCGAAAAATCAAAAGAAATGTCAATGAGTTGGCTTAATGATGGGAGGTTATGCTCTATATGGCTATAAACACTTGTATGAAGAAGGTCGTGTTGCCGAATATAATCCAAATCCTCGTCATTCAGTACAATCCCCAATCTGGATTGAATTCCCCCTCTATTGGAACCAATGAAAATTCGGTCCCCGTCCTTATCCAACGCGACGACGGCCATACCATTCTCTCCTACTGCTTGTCTTACTCTACTAATCTCCATCTTTTCCTTTTGCAATACCTCCAACACATGGTCTGCCGCCCCATCATTTCCTACAATGCCAATATATGAAGATTGCTCATCATTTAAACGATTGCACATTACTGCCACATTTAATGAATTGCCGCCGGGATATATCTTTCCTTGGTCTTTATAAAAATCTACTACGTTATCCCCAATTCCAATTAGCTTCATGCCTGTTCCCCCTGTTATCATTTTACACTTCCACTAGCAATTCCACGGATAAAATACTTCTGCATGAATAAAAATAAAATGACGATAGGTGCCGCTGAAATCGTTAATCCAGAAAGCAACACTCCCCAATCGGTTTGCAATGCATCTCGGAATTGCATTAAACCGGCAGGTATCGTACGTAAACTATCATCGTCTATAAAGATGATGGCGAACATGAATTCATTCCATGTATAGTAGGCTGTTAAAATTACCGTCGTTAATAAAATAGGTTTACTCATGGGAATGAAAATCCTAAAAAGGATTCCAAGGTTTGTGCACCCATCCAGCCGGGCAGCCTCTTCCAGTTCTTTCGGAATGGACAGGAAGTAGGCACGAATCAACAAGATGGTTAGCGGAATTCTGTAAGCTACATAAGGTAAGATTAACGCCCAATGGGTGTTATATATCCCAAGCTTCTGAATGATATTATACAAAGGGATCAGGCTTACTTGGGGAGATAGCATCAAACCGCCTAAGCATATGACCAAAATGAAAGCCTTTCCACGAAAATCGAAGCGAGATAATCCGTATGCACCTAACGCACTTACTAAAACCGTTAGCATACAAGTCATGCCAGTAACCATGACACTATTTAAAAAGTAGGAAGAAATCCCACTATTCCAAGCTGTAACATAATTTTCAAACAACCATGTATGAGGAAGTGACCAACTATGGTTAAAAATTTCCTCTGTGCTTTTGAAAGAACTGATGACCATCCATAATAAGGGATATGCAACAACAAGAAAGTAGGCGATTAAACCTGCATAAACAAGGGCTATTCTCATATTATAGGTTTTTCTTTTCCTTGCATACTCTAGATTTTCCACAACTAATTCCGGTACTCCGATCGTTGATTTAGGCATCTCCATTATTAGTCCTCCTTTCCCGTTTTAAATATTTTCATTTGAACAAGAGAAATAAGTAACGTAATAATTAAGATAACCGTTGCTATGGCAGAAGCATATCCCATCATATCTTTTGAAAAAGCCGTTTTATATAAATAGGTACTCAGGACTTCCGAAGAAGTTCCCGGTCCCCCTCCAGTTAAGATATATGGCTCATTAAACACTGTAAAGGCACCTGTCAATGTTAATATTACGGCGACGAATGTCATTTCCTTCGTTGCTGGAACCGTAATGTGAAAAAACGTTTTTATTTTATTCGCTCCATCCATTTCAGCTGCTTCATATAGTTCAGGTGAAATTTTTTGAATGGATACGATATATAGCATGGCTATATAACCTATTGATTGCCACTGTGAGACAGCAATGACTGCATAGATTGCCGTTTCACTATCACCCAACCAGGGCAGTGCTAAATTATTCAATCCAATCATTTTAAGAAACTGATTTAACAATCCTACTTCCGGGTTGTAAAAAAATGAAAACAGTAAGGCGATGACTGTCATTGAAACGACGACTGGTAAAAAATAGACTGTTCGAAATATAGGTGAAAATTTACGGATTAATTTATCTTCTAAAACAGCTGCAACAATTAACCCTCCAAAAACCTGGAAAACAATCGAAATGACAGCATAAAGAATATTATTTTTTAAAGCTTCATAAAATACGGGATCTTTAAATAAAGTAAAGTAGTTATCCATCCCTACAAATGCTTTATCTGGTGAAAATGTACTCCAATTATACATACTATCGCCAATATTCTGGAAAATGGGAATATAAACAAGCAATAAAAAAACTAAGGCTGGAAGAAGATATAGATAAGGTACAAATTTATCGGGTTTTATCATTAAAATATCACTCCCTTAATAAAACGGAAAAATGATTTCCCTTATTTCCCCGCTTCAAATCTAACGGTATCAGCAGCTTTTTGAACATCTCGCATAATCTGCTTAGGTGTTTTATCTCCATTTAACATCATTTGAGTTCCGGTTAAATAGGCATCTGCAATACGCGCATCGATGCTCATGTCAAACCATGGGGCCATTTCTTTTGTGTTTAATATGCTTTGGACCGCTTCCAGCTGTTCTGGGGAAGAATTATTTTCATTCACCGTACCTTTAACTGCACTATACTTGCCCACATCAGTGACTAGTTTTTCTCCCATATGTTTAGTGGTTAGAAACTTTAAAAACTCCATCGCTTCTTTGGGATGCTTTGTCTTGGAAGAAATCATAAAGCCTTCAGGCGATCCCGTTAGATTTGTTTGATTACCCTTTCCTCCTTCTACCTCAGGAAAGTTAAACATTCCAAGTTCAAACTTAGTGGGTCCAAATAACTTGATCTCTGCCGTTTCTGCATAAAACATAGGTGCTTTACCATTTGAAAATTGCTGTCTTGCATATTCATGATCTATTGAATTAGTATTCTCATTAAAATAAGGTAACAACTCCTGGAATTTCTCAAGCGCTTTTATGTAGTCGTCATCCTTGAATTTTCCGGTTTTTCGATTATAATCCATTGCCAGCACTTCAGGACTAACCAGACGTTGATTCAATGTGCCCACATAATGGGAAATTGTCCAAGTATCTTGACTGCCGAATTGAAGAGCTGTGTAGTTATTCTTTTTTAACACTTTTAATACATCGATAAATTCATTCCAGGTTTTAGGTGGGTGTATGTTCAATTTTTCGAAGACATCCTTGTTATAGAAAAACATTTTTCCATCCATTGTTACGGGGACACCATACACCTTATTATTAAATGTATATGGTTTGACTTGGGATGGAACGAGTTGAGAAGACCATGTCGGATCGTTTTTATAATAAGAAGTTAAATCCAAAGCTTTATTGCCTCGCACAAACTGACTGGCAAATTCATCACTCCAAGAGAAATAAACATCAGGTGGATTATTTGTACCTGTCATAACTTTAATTTTGTCTTTATACGAATCGTTTAGGACTGCTTCGGTTTTAATATGGATATCGGGGTTTTGTTTTTCAAATTCTTCTACAACTTCATTAAAGTAGGTTTTTTCCGGTTCCTTTGGCCACCTATGAAAAAATGTTAAGGTAGTTTTTCCATCATTTGATTCTGAAGATGTTCTTTCACCAGAACATCCCCCAAGCATTAAAGATAAACTTAAAAATGATGCGAATAAAAGTTTTGTTTTTCTCATGAATACCCTCCTTTTAATAAATGCTTTTATCACCAGGAAATTATACTATAATGTTATAAAACATTATAGTATAATTCGCAAATAAAATATACAGAATATTAAGTTTTCTGTGACTATCAGTATTCTACTTTCCACATATAACGCCTTTTGCTTAAGGGATGATTACGCGCTTCCGCTAATTCTTCTGCATATTGACGTAATACACGATTTAAGATAAGCGGTGCAATATATCCTTTTACTTCTTCATCAATACCATCAAGATCATACTGTTTTGCATCTAACACCGTTAGCTTTTTGCCATAACGCTGAGAAAAAGATAATGCTCTTTCTTCCAATGGTCTTGTTTCATCCAATCCCAAAAGAATGATAAACGGTACATTTTCGTCAATAATTTCGAATGGTCCATGGAAGTACTCACCAGCATGAATGGCATGTGAGTGTATCCATTGCATTTCCATTAAGATACAAATGCTGAAAGAATAGGCCGTCCCATAGTTTGAACCACTTGCCATTGTATAGATAACAGGTTCTTTTGCATGAGATTGTGCGAATACCCTTGCATTGGAAGCTTCTTGCTCCAGGGCTTTTTCATACACTGGCTGTAAGTTCTCCAAACTTGATACCAGTTTTCCAAACTTTTCATTGTTTTCCGTCATATGAAGTACACCAAAAACTAATTGATATAAAACACTGAGGTTTGTATCGAAGGCGTTTACACCATTCCCCCATTCATATTTAATATAAAGGTCCGCATTTTGGGCCAATGGTGATGCTGGTTCGTTCGTTAATGCCACTGTAAACGCACCTTTACTTTTTGCAAACTTAGCCGCTTCAGCTGTTTCAGGAGTTGTTCCGGACATAGAGCATAAAATGACTAAAGATTCCTTCCCTAGTTGTTGCGGATTGCGATGTATAAACTCATTTGAACTATACAGATCGGAGGTTATATTTTGAGATTCACGATCCAGTATATACTTAGCTGAATACATAATGGCAGAAGATCCCCCGCATGCTACCAAATAAATATTGTTAATTTTCCTACCCTTTAATTGATCCAATACTGTTTTTACATTACTTTTTACATTCATAACCGATTTACTCATTTCCCCACTCCTTTAATATTTGATATACAACATTATGTAATGTTATATATTGTTATATTAAATCATCAACTTTCTTTAGTCAACAAATTTGTCAGAATATTTTATTTACTCCCTTTACATGAATCTGCTTCATGCCGGTTCTGTTCCCATCAAAATTTTCATGGCAAATTTATTTGTTTACAGATGTAAGTAATGTCCACATGAACATGAACATGAACAGCAAAAGTGCTGGAAACCCTTCTTACTTTTTTCTGATTTTCCCAACCATTAATAATAACAATGGCAGAATAAAACATATCGTTAAGGATAATGGTGTCCAAGCTGTAGCCATAAAGTTTTGATAATGCACGATATCGGGATGCGAAAAAATTGTAAAAGTGAGAATTAGAAATGCTAATGGGAATAGAAGAATTTTGTAATTTTTTATTCCTAGCAATTGAGATATTCCTAAAGCGAGTCCATAAAAGCATATGGTCAACTTAAAATACTCTGTAAAAACCCATATGAAGGCCACAATGACCTCGACCCTTTCAAAAAAATTACCAATGCTTATCCTCATTCCCAGTTTATAAGAAGGGTAGGTTAACCTTGCTGTATTATCAGCCCCCAATACAAGGATACAGAAAATGACCACTAAGAATAGAACGCCGCCACCTAATATAGTCCCTAAATAAAAGTTTTTCTTCATTTCAGCCTTTTCATGTACATATGGAGTGATCATTAAAAAGAAAACAAGCTGAACATAAGGCAGGGCTAAAGAGTGATATGACCCCCTCATTATCGGTTTCATGCCTCCTTCAAATACAGGTTGCAAATTTTCGAAATTGATGTCCGGGATAAGAAATACGAATAATATGAAAAGCAGCAGTACAAGCCAAGGAAAAAAGATTAATGCCGTTCTGCAGATGACTTCCAATCCTAGCCGTGCACCAAATAAGCTTGTTACTATAAACAAAATCATAATCATTTCCATAGGTGTCTCAACCAGAACCTGTGTTGAAAAAAAATTCCCAATCTCACTAAGTAGCGCTGAAGAAAGGTAATATAAATATAATAGGAATAGCAGTGCCGAGATCTTCCCGATCCATATCCCAAATATTTTTTCATTAACTTCTATATAATTCATGGATGGGTAAAGTAAGGCAAGCCGGGTAAATAAGAGAACGAAACATAACCCGATGAGAGTAGCTATAATATAGGCAATCCAGCCATCCTGTTTCGCTAATGAAACAAGTACGGAAGGTAAAGTAAGTATCGCTCCTCCAATGGTGAATATGATGACCATTATAAGAAATTCACCAGAGCTGATTTTTCCTTTTTCAAGCATATCCGATACCTCCCTAGGATAAAATGCGATCCATGAAATGAGCGAGTGGACTATATATTTTCGTTATCCAGTCGATAGGGGTCGGAATGGTAATATCCTTGATTATTAAAATACTTAATGTCATGCCAACTAAAAGCAATAAAATGAATGACAATTTCCTTCCAGCATTTCTTTTTAATTAGGGGGGGTATTTCAAAAAATGAAATAATAGCTCCAGTACAAACTGTTCCAATAATTGCCCACATTGGTCTTTACTCCTCAATTTCTTTTTGAAAGGATTCTGATATCGTCCCCAAATTGCGAATCTTTGCTTCAACGGATACATTCACGTCCAAATTTGCGAATTCCTGTTCCCAATTTTCCTGTAAACGTTTCCATTCTTTAGGATCGGTTCTATGAATTTCGTCACCAAAACCGAAGATGTCACTTTGATATTTCTCTTGTAGCGTCTTTATAGATCCTTCTATTTTAGCTTTAATATCTTTTTCGTATCTTTTATTCAATTCTTCGATTTTTTCGGGTTTAGTTAAATCGATTGTGCATTCTACCTCACCTATACTCCCTTCTGAGGTGACATTTATATCAATTTTTGGATTTCCATTTTCCACTTTCCCTTTGATTTTCGTTTTTGAACTAGTCGTGTTGACCGTAATTTGATCACCTTCACATGGTATGTTTACCGCAGTGGACTTAACATGATCTGTAATGTAACTAACACCTTTACTGTCGTTCCTGTTTAACCAGCCGACAAGTTTATCCTTCTTGAATACTCCAAGATAATCCAATCGCAAACCGGATTTCGGGGAGATATTTTGTGCATTCGTAACATTGCTTCCTGATTCGGGATCACCATAAACTAGAATCCCCGTTAGCATGGCCTGTCTGCCTTTGCTGACGATACTGCTGACCAGCTCATCTAAAGTGACCGTCCTTGTCGGCGCCCATCTTCTCTCTGAATTTTCCAAGGCATCAAAAACTTTATTTGCCGGTATTTTTTCAAGGGCCGTTTGGACATTAAGCGTATCATAAGCAGTTGCTCCCTTCGCAACGGTCATATAGAAATCGGAACGCAACTCCTTTTGCCGGGAAAGGACATCCAGAGGCTTTGCAATTCCTGCCCTGGCCATTTCCTCACCAAAGACAATTTCACGAAGATGTGCGACATATAACCTCCTTGGTACATCAGTTGATAGGCTTCTAATTGCTTCAGCAATGGTTGCACCGCTTTTCCTGAAGGTTACAACTTCCGTGCGGCCAGACCTGGCATCACCTGCCAACTCACTCGAATTCAGAACTTGGACGGATACAAGATACCCATCTTCCGTTTTATCAATTCCCATGGCAGTAACGATGGCAAGTTCATTCAACTCAATGCTGCTCCAACAGCCGGATAAACAAATCATAGGTAACGTTAAAAATACCTTTAGCATTTTTTTCATCGTAAAACCCTCATCATCTCATCATTTTATCTAGGTGGTTTCGGAGAACTGACATCTCCTCTGTCGGTATCATTTTTACTGATCAATCGAGGCCGCTTTAATAATGACCAATGTGGCATACGAATGATGTTGTCTTTTTGATCTTGTAAAATGAATGGTGCATTTGGAGCTAAATATGGTAAACCAAAAGATCGTAAGCTATTTAAATGCAGGACCATCACGATCAGCCCCAAAATGATCCCGTATAATCCAAATGTAGCGGCAAGGATCATAAACAAGAATCGAAGCATCCGAAAAGCGCTGGCCATACTATTGGCTGGGAACACAAAGCTGCAGATGGCTGTTAAGGACACGATGATAACCATTGTTGCTGAAACGAACCCTGCTTCGACAGCAGCCTGCCCAATAACTAATGCACCAACGATGGAAATGGATGAACCGATTGCCCTAGGCATCCTCACACCTGCCTCACGCAAAATTTCAAACACTACCTCCATCAGCATCGCCTCTACAAAAGCAGGAAAAGGGACTCCTTCTCGTTGTGAAGCTAGACTTATGAGTAATGGAGTAGGAAGCATTTCTTGATGAAAAGTCGAAACAGCTACATAAAGTGACGGTGTTAGCAAAGCAAGGAAAAAGGATAAATACCGTAATACTCGAATTAATGTGGCAATGTCTGCCCGTTGATAATAGTCTTCACTGGACTGGAAAAAATGCACCATCAGTGCTGGAACGATAAGGACAAACGGCGTTCCGTCAACAAGTATCGCAATCCTTCCTTCTAAAATGGCAGCGGCCACAGCATCAGGGCGCTCCGTATTATAAACCGTTGGAAATGGAGTGTATACTTCATCCTGGATAAGCTCTTCAATGTATCCACTCTCAAGAATCGCATCTATATTGATTCGATTTAACCGGATTTGCAATTCTGAAACCGTTTTATCATTGGCAACACCTTTTAAATACATAATCGCTACGTCTGTTTGCGTTTTTTCTCCAATCTGCTTTGTTTCAAGCCATAAGTTAGGATCTTTTATTCTCCGTCTTATTAAAGCGGTATTTGTTCGCAGTGTTTCAGTAAACCCATCCTTTGGCCCTCTTACTACTGTTTGGGAGGAAGGTTCTTGAACTCCGCGATCGACCCAACCTCTTGAGCCGAGTGCCAATCCTTTTGGGGAGCCGTCCATCAATAACATCGTGTCTCCCGATAAAACATGGTTAAAAAGCTTTTGAAAATCAGTTATTTCCACTATTCCCCCTACAGGAAGAGTATGTGATTTTATTATTTCAAAACAATCATGGACCGCTACTTCCAAGTCAGAGTTCCGAATTTCAACCATCAAAGTGTCGAGGATTAAATCCTGGATGGAAGCAGAATCCGTTAATCCATCTGTGTAAATGATGCCTAATTTAATTTCCCCATTTTTACCAGCTTGGAAATCCCTTATAACGATGTCTGAACTATTTCCTAACGTTTTCTTAATATGGTCTATATTATATTGAAGATCAGGGGATATAAGTTTTGTTTGATGATTCTTTGAGTCCTTCCTTCCGTTTTGGGATTGAACTGGATTTTGGTCCTGATTTTTAGTTTTGCTGGAGTTTGGATTTCCGCTTTGATTTAGGTCTTCTTGTTGTTGTTTATTTTTCACCGATTGTTTATCTTCAATTAACTTCCTCAATGGGATAGGAACTCGAGATTTCAATGCTAACCCCCTCATAACCAAAAGCTTGTTAAAATTATGTTTTCACCTTGGCTGCAATTATATCCATGTAAGTAAAATAAATTGCCGTGCAAAAAACATAATATACATGATAATCGTTTATCAAAATTCTACTTTTCTCCAACAAATTAAAACCACTTCCTACCATCTTTTCAAACTCGGAAACAATTTGCCTTTTGGAGTCAATTCAGCAGGTTGCACAATCTAAATCAAATTCATTGGAAATTATGTATAAAAGGATCCTATGAGTAAATGCATAGATTGCCAATATTCGCATAATCCATTATTGGACTAAATTGAAAGAAAAAAGGATGGTTTAAAGCAAAAAAAACTCTGCAGACTTCCACAGAGTTTTTAAAAGCTTTCAACTAATTTTTGGATGGCTTAGATTAGGGAGCAAAGAACTTTTTTCCTTTAACTTGTTTTCATTCCAAGTTTATTAATACCTGGTTTTTCCAAACTCAACTTTATAATTGTTTTGTCTCCATTTTCCCAATACTCTTGAAGTCGCAACATTTCATTTCCGGTATATATGTATGAAAAAAAGCTACACCCAATAGGTACCCTTCCCCATCCTAAAAAATTGTACATTTATGGGTGACAAGGCGCCGATTTCAAGCTTCCAATGTAATATATTCAGCTCCTTGTTCTTTTGCCCAATTATGTATATAACTGAGCAGATTATATCCAAGGCCACTAGGACGATGATTTACATCAGTAACCAAATCTTGCACATAAACATAGCGTTCATTATATGAATCTTCACGCCAGCTAATACCTGCTAATGCTACGATGCTTGTATCATGATATAAAGCAAATAACTGTTTTCCCTCCTTACGCATTTCATTTAATAAATCTAGATATTCCTTTAATGTCAAATCAGTACGTAACTGACTCAATATAGGATAAGCCTGTAAAAATTGATGTTCTACAGTTAACTCCACTATATTTTCCACTGGTATTTTCATACTAATATTCTCCTAACATTTTAAGTTTAACTGCTCCGTCTTCCCCTTTATGAATCCGGATTAATTTTCTGACATTTAAGCTTATCAAATATGCTCGATAACCTAGAACTTAAATGTTTTTCAATAATTGAGTGTCCAACAGTTTCCCATCCTCTTCCTTTCTCCAAATATTAGATATACCAATAAATCATATGCAAGTATTGTGCCATACCAAAGGATATGTACAAGTTCAGTACAATTAATATCGTCCTGGAAAGTAGAGAAGGGCCTTATCAAATACTATGAGGAATTACTGAAAAATTAGGCCGCAGTTAAAACAATATACGGTTCCTAAACCATTAAAGTTCGGGACTAAGGAATTAAATTACATACTCTTGGACAGGGACAGTAATTCGATGATTGTATAGTAGAGCTATATCAGTAAAAAGGCAGAAAATCGCGACCGATTGATGATACGGGGCTGGATTGTTGAAGATAGGCAATTGATGTCCGTGTGAATAACTTGAACAAGAATAGCCAAAAATAGGGAGTATTAAGAAGGAAGGAACAAACAAATAGGTGAATATAAGGCCTGGCAGTTTCAAAATTTCATCACATCAATTGATGATTTTAATCCTTTTGTATTCGGTAGGAACGGTTATTTTACATACTCCTTCTCCTTTAGCTGGTTTTGCAAAGCAGGATGCGTGGCTTGCTGCATTATTTGGAACAGGAATCGCATTAATTTTTGTATGGTTTTACATCAAGGTTGGAAATTTATATCCTGATCTCGCTTTAGATCAAATAAATGAAAAGGTTTTCGGTAAGTTAGTCGGAAAGATGATCAATCTCACATTTTTCTTCTGGTCTTTTTCAACTGCTGCCGAGACCACTTATTATGTGGGGAATTTCATTAAAACTTTTTGGATGCCGGATACTCCTCTTATAGCTTTAAATATATTGTTAGCTGCAGTAGTGATCTTTACAGTCCGCCTTGGTTTTGAAACTTTTACACGCACGTTGGAAATATTCTTCATACCCGTATTACTATTACTTACTATTTTTTTGGTTTCCATCATTCCTCAAGCAAACATTCAAAACATTCAGCCAGTATTTGAAGGAGGCGCTAAACCATTAATACGGGCGATACTTTTTTATGTCAGCGTGTTCACGCTGTCTCCTGTTATGTTTTTAATGATTTTCCCTTCCAAAGTCAGTGAAAGAAAAAAAGGGGGAAAAGCTTTTTATATTGGCACTTTGATCGGAGGAATCATATTAATTCTGGTTATCATGATGGATATCTTGGTTCTTGGACCCCATAACACCGCAAGAAATATCGCTCCAAGCTATACGATGGCCAAAAAAATAAATGTAGGGAATTTCCTAATGCGGATCGAAGCAGTAATTGCCACTATTTGGATTTTCACAACCTATACGAGGACGGTTATGTATTTTTATGTTTCGGTTGTCGTATTTTCAAACATTTTCAATATAAAAGATTATCGGCCATTTACTACAGCTTTAGGGATGATAATGGTTTTTTATTCATTGATTGTTTTTCCGACGGTCTCTTCATCCGGGGAATACAATAAAAATATATGGTTATTCCATGCAGCGGCTTTTGGTCTGGTCATGCCTTTATTATTGTTTATAACAGCTAAATTTAGAAACATCATTAAAAAGCCCCCACGAATGAGGTGAGTATATTGAAACATAAAATAATCATTATTTTTAGTTTGGTATTTATAGCATTCATGACTGGTTTACTCATCTTTTACCTCAAAAAAGATGATTCTTCCCGATGGATGGTAGCTCTTGGGGGAATATTGGTAAGTGCCATGCCCATTTCATTACTGTTTGTAAAAAATAATCCCTTTAACATTCCTATCATAATCGGCTATTATGTTTTTGTTTTCTGTACGACATTTTTAGGATCCATCGCAAATTTTTATGTTGATTTTAAATGGTGGGACTCTGGACTTCACTTCTACAAAGGCATCTTCGTGGGTTTTGTGGGGATTGCCCTTTATAAACTATACATCCCTCAAAAAGCGAGAAAAGATGTTTCAAGGTGGGTCATTTTCCTTTTTGTTCTCTCACTTTCAGTCACTGCCACTGTTCTTTGGGAAATATATGAGTTCGCAGGAGATCTCACTTTTACTCATACCATGCAGCGAGGCGGTAACAAAGATACCATGTACGATATAATTTTCGGACTAACCGGCGGCCTGCTCATTTCCATTTATTCTAGTGTACAAAAATTAAAATTATGATGATTTGTTGAGGTAATCATATGAATCGTAAGCTAGTTATTTCATTAAGTTTAGTGTATGTACTTTTCATGGGAGCTTTATCTATTTATTACTATACAGCCGATGAAACTTTCAAATCACTGGTTTCGATAGGCGGTGTGGTATGTGGGGCAATTCCCCTTTCACTGGCCTTATTTACCAAGCTTCAATTCAATTTGCCAATTGTCATTTCCTATTTGATCTTCTTATTCGGTTCACAATTTTTAGGATCTATTTTAGGTTGGTATGGATTGGGTTGGTGGGACACATTTTTGCATTTGTTAAGCGGTTCCCTTCTTGCTTTTTCGGGAATTGCTTTATATGAACGATTGGTATACAGAAATGCAGGCAAAGAGATATCCCCTTGGTTCGTCTTTTTGTTTACCCTTTCTTTCTCGGCACTTGGTGGTGTCATATGGGAGATCTACGAATTTTGTTCTGATCAATTATTCGGAATGACACTACAAGGCGGGGGAAATAAAGATACAATGATCGATTTAATCGCGGATACGATTGGAGGACTTATCATTGCAGTGTGGGCCGGAGTGCGGACAAAGATTAAGTTAAAAAAAATATAAAAAATATTCCAGTTGATTTCAGAAATCCGCTCCCTTTCCGCCGACTGTCTGCCAAGCCTCCTCGACGCAAACGTCTCCGGGGTCTCGGCTAGCCAGTTATTCGGCAGGAGTGTCGCAAATTTCTTCAATCTAATGAGGTTTCTTTCTATTTAAATGAATAAAAAGTCATGGTGTATAACCAAGTTTGTTTTGAAATTATGGTATCCATTCCATCAGAAAAATCGTGAAAGGGATTCGGATAAGACCTTTCACCCCTATGCTGTGAACTAACTGAGACCAACATATTCCATTATCGGTCTAAGGTCTTTTAAAAAAAAACATTCCAGTTGATTTCAGAAACCCGCTCCCTTTCCGCCGACTGTCTGCAAGGGGGTTCGGGATGACCATTTATCCCTTTTATAGACAAAAGGAGTTCCATCCAAAAACATTGTTGATTGGAGCGGGTGTGCGAGACTCCTGGGGGAATAGCGAGTCCAAGGGAGACCCCAAAGGCGCAAGTGCGCCGAGGGCGGACCGCGCGCGGAAAGCGAGTGCCCTACGTTCCAATCAACGTCCAAATTTGTACAAGCAAAAAAAAATGTAGACAAACTCGATTTTCATCGAGTTTGTCTACATTCTGAAACGACCATCTTACCGATGGTCATTTTTATGTTCATTTAAATATGATGGAAATTATTTTTTCCGTCGTCATGGCACTATCTACCACATATGTTCCAGGTCGCAATCCGTTGGCCTTGCCTTTCTTTTCAACCGCGTCGGAAAATTCATTGGCATTTTTGATGACTTTAGCTTTTTGTAGGGTTTTACCCACATCGATGCTTGTCGAGCCTTTAGATACAGTAAGAACTGTACGGTATATGATTTTTTCCGTTGGTTCTTTTACCGTTTCTTTTTCCGCCTCCGCCTTATCTTTAACCGACTGTGCTTCAGCAATCTGATCTTCCCATTCTTTTTCGGAATGTATGACATACCCTTCTGAAGCCAGAGACTCTTTCATTTCATCTTCTGATAGTTTCTCTGACGTGCCGGTCACTTCACCTGGACCAAAGAAGTACACTGCACCGCATAAGCCTGCGGCAACAACAAGGCCTCCGGCAAAGCTGCGCATTGATTTAGATGTCATTGGCCACATTTCTCCTTTCATTCGTCGTTTTCATGTAAGGAGTAAGCATCCGTTCTATTTCTTCTTCCGGCTGTTTTGTCTTAAGTGCGATGCTTTCAAATGAATAGCCTCGCTTATGTAGGTCGAGTACTTCACGCAACATGTTTCGCTTTTCGGAAGACATTGCCAGAATGCCTGCCTCTTGCACCGTAATTTCAGCATCTATCTCGATGTTCCTGATTTTTTCCTGTAATACATTCATTTCATCCCCAAAAGTGCTGGCAATCTGTTCCAATTGACTGTCCACTTTTACAGAATCCTTTTTAATAAACGATAAAATGAACAGTAATACTGCTGCAGCGAACAAAATGATCAGAGCCCATTCCATCATTCTATGTCCCTCCTTAATCTTTGAATCTACTATCTCGCTTTCTAATTATATATTGATTTGTTCCAAAACTCGATTTAAAAGTACTAAATACCACAATAGTCACGTATTTATGACAAAAAAAAGGCGCGGGAAGGTCATCCATGATTATTAATAATGAAAAAACGAAAAATAAAGCTTCCATTTGAGGACCATTTTACCATAACCCATTCAACATTTACACCAATGTTAGTATATTAAGGCAACATACTGCAAGAACGCTGTCTAACTAGGTTATTCAAACGTATAAATGGCATTCTTTTCACATCACTGCTTGTACTTTCCCTTTAAAAGATTCCAAGGGTATATTAAATGACAAACATGTTTCCAAACGATAAGATATATATAGGTTCCTTTTCCTATTTCATTAATAGGTACGATTTTACAGTGCCATTTATTTATTGGTGCAAGATAATAAGGAGGAAACAATGAATATCAAAATAAATAATATACCGGGTTTCATGCAAGACGAAATCGAACAACTTCAATTAAAGTTGTCCCCCTTGTTGAAGAAAAATATGAAATACGGTTTTTTTTCAACGGTGATGATAGGCTTTTCCATCATTAATCTTTTTTTTCTTTTATTTAAGAACGACTCTTTACCCATCTCGAAAATCGCACTTGGAATCTATGCATTGGTGGGAGCTGTAGGATTTGCCTTATTAAAAGAAAACAAACACAATCAAAGAGAAATAGTGAAAATGAGTCAGAAATATATGTTGGAGAGAATCAAAAAAAGCAACTATTTAACAGATGCCAGAAAAAACAACTACTTTAAACGAGTAAATGAGCATCCGCTTACTGCCATGAATGTTTTTTTTGAGTTTCTTGCTGAAGAACAACAATGGAAGAACAAATCCTCCCACCCCGAATAAATAAAAGGAAGTTCGCAAATTTCATAACTTTATCGGTGTTCAAATAAGGCAAAAAAGGCAGCAAAAAAAAACAACTCAACCAGTATGCTCCGGTAAACTGCCGAATCACACTGGTTGGTTGCTTAGGTTTTTTGATTTACAAATTCTCCCTGAACGTTCCTTTTTTAGTGCATTCCAATAGCGAGCTCAGTGGTTAGTTCTGGAGCTTATTTTCAATGAGTTCATGAAAATAGACTGCAGCATGTTCTGTTGGAGAAAAGATTCCATTTGTAAATGCCTCGGAACTTAATCCTTTTTGCAGTTTTTCCACTAGATCAAAATCTTCCTGCCGTACTTGATCAACAAATTTAAAATATTCTTCTTTTTCTATGTTTGTTTTTTCATCTAAGGAATAATCCCGATAAATACCTAACGACGTCACAGCATCAACGGGAATTACTTGAATGGTATTCACGTTTCCGTCTCCTGGATAAACGTTAATCATCATATTCGGCCAAACCCAATAAAAACGCGCTTGTTCCCCTTCGCCATTCTTGCTTGCTGTCATATATTGATAGGTGAATTTGTCGTGTGTCGTTGTGCAAAAGTTTGCTAAATCAAAGGATTTTGCAAAACCAGGATGAGCAATGGAACAATGATCACATTCAAGGTAATTGTCAACAACGGCCTTCCAATTAGCTTTTACTTCACGGCGGGTTTCCCTAACTAATTTCAGTGAATCAAAGAATGGATACTCTTTCATTTCCTCTAAAAATTCCTGATATGCTTCTGCCATAGAGGGTGCATTTTTGTCAAGATTGACAAAAATCATGGCATTCTGAACTTCTAAGCGAATGGATTTCATACAGCTGTGTATTCCCAGTTCATTCGTTTTAAAATTAGGGGCTCTATTTACACTTCCGTCTAATTTGAACGTCCATCCATGGTATCCGCATTGTAAAATTTTCTTATTTCCTTTATCGGCGTTTTCTACTTTCATTCCGCGATGAGGGCAAATATTGTAGAAAGCACGCAGTTCACCATCGGTACCATGTGAGACGATAATAGGCTCTCCGGCGATATCTAATGTCATGAAATCGCCTACCTTTTCCACTTGGCTTGCATGCCCCGCCAATATCCAACTCTTTCTGAAGATTTTTTTACTTTCTTCATTGAATACCTCTGGATCGACATACCGTGAATAAGGCAGTGTAGGGCTGAACTGTACATTTTCTTTCGTGGACATATTGAATCCCCCTCCTGTTTTTGATCTAATTTAAAAGTTTAAACACGCTTAGTTCAATTTGCGTTATACCCGATCCATATAGACTGTCTTGACCTCTGTATAGAATTCAACGGCACTCTTCCCTTGTTCACGGCTGCCCGCACTTGAATTTTTACATCCGCCAAATGGCATTTGCGGTTCGGTTCCTGCTGTTTCCGAATTGACATGAACAAGACCCACTTCCACATCTTCAATAAACCGTTGAGCCAATGTTAAATTATTCGTACAAATGGCTGCGCTCAACCCATACTCTGTATCATTCGCCATCTTAACTGCTTCCTGATAATTTCCGGCCTTAAAAAGGGCAATGACTGGTCCAAAGATTTCTTCACGCGCAATGCGGGCATGTTGAGGAACATTTTCAAAGATTGCCGGCTTGACATAAAAACCATTCGCCAATTCCACTTCTGCCGGGATTTCTCCTCCGCACAAAAGTGTAGCTTCTGATTTGCCAACATCGATCATTTCAAGCACGCCATCGCGTTGTGATTTAGATACAGCCGGACCGATATATGTTTCTTCGTTGAGCGGGTTGCCCACCTTTAATTCTTTCGTACGAGCCACCAGAAGATCCCGGAATACTTCATAAATTCCTTCCTCCACAATCACCCGGCTAGTGGCTGTGCATTTTTGCCCTGTGGATTTAAAAGCTCCGCCTATAGCTATTTCCACTGCTTTTTCAAGATCAGCATCGGCGAGGACGACAAGCGGGTTTTTCCCTCCCATTTCCGCTTGCACTTTCTTTCCATGCTCAATGGCTTGTTTTTGAATTTGCTGACCTATTTGATTCGAGCCCGTAAAAGATATAGCCTTCACATCAGGATGTTCCACTAATGCAGCACCAATGACGGAACCCCTTCCGAATACACAATTGATGACACCAGGCGGAAGACCCGCCTCATCAAAGGCTTTTATCACATGATAGACAGACTTAGGTGTAAGATCAGCCGGTTTAATCACGACTGTATTCCCGTAAATCAGGGCAGGCGCCAATTTCCATACAGGGATGGCGATAGGAAAGTTCCATGGTGTAATCAACCCCACCGGACCTAGCGGGGTGCGGATAGTGTATAAAAATGTATTGGCATTGGCTGAAGGAATTACTTCCCCGATTGGCTGCCGGGCTTCAGCAGCATAATATTCAAGTATGCTGGCAGCTCGATTGGCTTCCCCCATCCCTTCCAAGAATGTTTTTCCTTCTTCCTTTATCAAATCTTGACCTACTTCCTGAATATTCTTTTTCAAAATATCAGCTGCTTTCTGCAAGTATGAAGCCCGTTGCTGAAACGACAACTTTTTCCAGTCAGGAAATGAATTTTTTGCGGCTGCCACTGCATCATGTAAATCAGCCGCAGCACTTGATGGAAATTCTCCTAAATTTTCACCATCATGGGGACTAAGATTTTCTCTATACTCTCCTGTAGTGGGTTCTTTCCATTTTCCATTAATATAATTTAAGTAACGCATACTATTTCCTCCGTATTCTATTATTCTACTTCTCTAAATTATAGGTTTTGCTTTTAACTGCACTTCTAAAACGACCGTTTTCTTATATCTTGGATATAATAATCACTATTGAATAAAATCATTGGTCTGTTCATTTGTTAAGGCTGGCACCTCGACGTTCCTTCGCGCATATCTAAAATAGTAAAAAATATAGCAAGCAATGACGAAACCTAATCCCCAATACAACGAAGTTCGCTGTGTCGGATCATAAGCGGTAAACACGAAAATACCTAGACACATAATGATGCAGAGAATTGGGGCAAACGGGAAAAAGGGTACTCTAAACTTCAGATTTTCAACCTTTCCGCCTGTTCTGATATACTGCTTACGGAATCTGTACTGTGCGAACGCAATCGCCATCCAAGTAAGCACCCCTCCAACCCCGCTTATGGAAAGCAGCACAACGAATAACGTTTCTTCCGCTACTACACTAGTAAGCAGCGACAGCAAGGCAAAGACCATGGTGACTAGTAAGGCGTTCATAGGTACACCGCGCCGATTGAGCTTTCCAAATGAAGAATGTGCCATACCGTTTTGAGAAAGGGAGAAAAGGATCCTGGTACAAGCAAACAGACCCGTGTTTCCTACAGAGAGGACCGCCGTCAAAATTACGAAATTCATAATGTCTGCTGCATAAGGAATGCCTACCATTTCAAACACGGTAACAAATGGACTTTCCAGTACCCCAACTTCTTTCCAAGGAACGATGGCCGATAGAACAAAGATTGCTAGTACATAGAAAAGCAGCACACGTATTACGATGTTTCGAATCGCTCTCGGAATGCTTTTTTGCGGGTTTTCCGTCTCTCCTGCTGCAACACCCATGATTTCCGATCCCTGGAAAGCATATACGACTGTCATCATCGATATAAACACACCCGTGAACCCTGTAGGGAATAGTCCATCTCCTATAAAATTGGAAAGGAACGGGGCAGGATGTGCATCCTCCATATGAATCAATCCAAACATCGCTGCTGCACCGATAATTATGAAGAGAATGACGGCAAGCACTTTAATCCCGGAGAACCAATACTCTGTCTCTGCAAAACTTCGCGTAGTCAATGCATTTATAGTGAATAAAAGGACCGTAAATATCACACACCATATCCATACTGGTATATCGGGAAACCATCTGGTCATGAGCAAACCGGCCGCTACAAATTCCAGGCCTACGTAAAGAGCCCAGCTTAGCCAGTAAATCCAGCCAATGACAAATCCAGTGGCGGGACCAATAAATTTCGTTGCATGGACCTGAAAGGAACCGGATACCGGCATCACTACCGATAATTCACCGAGACAAATCATCGCCAAGTACATTAATAAACCACCGACCAAATAGGCAACAATCGCTCCTAAGGGTCCAGCTTCACCGATTGCATATCCTGATCCCAGGAAAAGACCTGTTCCAATTACCCCACCTAAGGAGAGCATGAATAAATGTCTACTCTTCATTGAACGCTGTAATTCTTTTGGCTGATTTTCATGTTCTGTTTGCATGAATTCCCCCCCGTTCCTGATTGATAAACTGCCTGAACACTTTCATGATTAACACAAGTTAACGAGAGTTTCACGATAACGCTTCGGAAGGCACTGCATATTCTGGAAGGTCGCTGATTGTCGGTTTAAATATTTCATAAGCTACTTCTCTTTGATATTTTTTTTGTTTTTTTGCTTGAGTAAACAAATGATACGTATTTTTCCTGCATAGTTTTTCTATATCATCGACGACAGCTTGTGGATTTGGTTTAACTAGTCCGAAAATAACCGCATCATAAAATCTTATCGCCCCCAGGTTGGCAACGAAATCATTGACAACATCTATTCCTCTCTGTCTTATGATTTCGTCTCCCTCAGAAGAAAGGGGAATGTTCGCCGCCTCCACAATCAAGCTCGCTTTTACGCTTTTGGCATTGGATATGTGGATGACATCCTCCAATGCGGACGGAATTAAAATGTCGCAATCTATGTCGAGCCATTCCGTGTTTGGCCTTACATCATAATGCGGTTCAAAAAAGGCTTTATCCATTTCCCCGTACATATTCTTATGATCAATAAGCTTTTGGACATCCAATCCTTCGTCACATGTAACCAAAAGGGCTGCATCGGAAATTCCCACAACTTTATAACCTAACTGGGACATTTTCAATGCGCAACTTGCCCCTACACAGCCGAATCCTTGAATGACAACTCTTGCTCCACCTTTTCCGTTTTTAAATTTCCATGCCTCATCTGCGGAGAAAGCCACACCATAGCCTGTTACGACATCGTTTAAAAACAACCCGTCGATTTTTGTCGTCAACAGTTCATCGAAATCTTTTATCCCTTGCAGAACATTCGGATTCTGCTTCATTGATTTCGTTAGGGGGATATCAATGCCAAATTCATTAAATATTTTGAGTACATCTTCATATTTGGTACCTAAATCACTGCCTAACGATACCCCTATATCTATATAAGGCATCATCGCAATCAGAAATCTTCTTAACACTGCATATGCGTCTGGCGCTTTATAATCATAGGCAATGCCCGCTTTACAACCGCCAGTCGTCTCAGACTCACAGGCTACATACTTATAAGCCATCGCCTCGGCCAGCCTTTCGACCTCTTCTCTTGTAACTGTTGGGTGCATTCTTGTACCGCCGCCTGTGTATCCTTTTACAAAGTTATGGACGACCAGCCAGCCTTTAGCATCTGTTTCCGTATCATTCCATTCAACAACTATATATGGTTTTAACAACTATGATACCTCCCTTACATGCCTTTTATTGGGTCCTGCTAACTTCCAAAGTTAATTGTTAGACACTAACTTTTCGTATACTTCCTTCTTGTCCTGGCCTACAGATAGAATCTTTGGATTGACTGCAACTTCTATTACAGACGGCAGCCCTGAAGTAATCGCCCGTTGCAGCGCTGGCGCAAAATCAATATTTTTTTCAACCTTTTCACCATGTGCCCCAAATAAGCGGGCCAATCCAGCAAAATCAGGATTAGATAAGTCAGTTCCAACGGCCCGGTTTGGAAAATGCCTTTCTTGATGTGCTCGAATTGTTCCGTAAATATTGTTGTTCACAACAATTGATATGGTCGGAATTTTATACCTTACAGCGGTTTCAATCTCTTGGAGAGTCATCATGAAGCCACCATCCCCCGAAATAGAAACAACATGTTTGTGAGGCTGCGCCAGTTTTACCCCAATAGCAGCAGGCAGTCCATATCCCATTGCACCCGACGTTGGCCCCACGTATGTGTTTTCTTGTTCAAAACGATAATATCTTGATAGCCATCCAAAAAAGTTGCCTGCATCATTTGTAATGATGGTATCCTTCGGCAGGCAGACAGCCAGATCATGCATCAATCCGTCCATATCCACGTAATCTTCTGTGTAATCGGCCTTCGGTTCAGAAAATTCCATATATTTATCGTGCAATTCTTTCAGATGATCTTCGCCTGAAATAAAAGATCCTGAATCTGGCGCTTGCAGTGCTTGTTCCAAAAAGCTCTTGGCATCCGCTTCAATGGCAAGAGAAGGAGCATACACTTTACCAAAAATATCGGGACAAATATCCACATGGATCAGCTTTGAATTTTTAGAAAGCAAGGTGTAATCTTGTGTTCCTACTTGGGAGAATCGTGTCCCTAATGCCAAAACTACATCTGCATCCCGGATTGCATCAAGTAAATATTGAGGTGTCCCAAATCCAAGCCACCCTGCATAGCAAGGATGTGAGTTCGGAAACGCGTCAAAACGACGGAAAGCTGTAACGACAGGAAGTTTCATTGCCTCCACAAACTGTACAAGCAACCTGTTGGCCTTAGCATGAATCACACCTCCGCCAGCAATCAATACGGGGCGCTCCGCGTTTCGTATCGAATCCATCGCCTGCTTCACATCTTCCATATGTGGTTGAGGAGGAAGCGAGCGATATGAAGGGGTTATGTTCAACTCTGCCTCGTCTTCCAACATGTCATGCGGCAAAGCCACTAACACAGGGCCCGGACGCCCCGACCTCGCAATATGGAAAGCCCGTTGCAATAATTCCGGGATTCTTTCCACACGATCGATCTCTACCGTCCATTTACATAAATGACTGAAAAAACCCGTCAAATTCACTTCCTGGAATGCTTCCTTTTCTTTAAAAGGGCGTTCGACTTGGCCAATAAGCGCAACCAAAGCGGTTGAATCCTGAGCAGCAGTATGAATGCCGATAGCTAAGTTTGTAGCACCCACTCCACGCGTTGCCATACAGACTCCCACCTCTCCTGAAGCCTTGGCATACCCTTCCGCCATAAAAGAGGCACCTCCTTCATGCCTTGCGGAAATAAGTTCTATTTCAGGATGTTGGTACAGTGCATCCATTACACTAAGATAACTTTCACCTGGTACACAAAAAGCTTTTTTTACCCCTTCTTTAGCCATTACTTCTACGACTGCTCTTCCTCCACTGACTTTCATAATCAAGCCTCCCGCTTTCGAAAACGTGTTTTTATTCTAGTAATCTACGATTATATGAATATTGGACTGATTCCCACTGTCATTTAACAAGCTTTTCCATTCCTGAAGCCTGTTTATTATCTTCTTTCATCCGAATTGAAGTTTTTCTTGTAACGGCACTCACTCCTAAAGTTACTGCGATGTTGATGAATAACACAGCTAACCCTACATCAAGATCTTGTATTGCTTGCGGCAGAGATGGAAATAATGTAGCAAGTGTCGTACCTGATGTGGTCGAGTATACAACAATTAGAATTCCTACGATCATTCCGGCAAATGCTCCTTGAACCGTGACAGGATTCTTTTTCCACAGACTGAAAAATAGTGCTGGAAACAACTGTGCCATGAAGCTATATGCCATAAGATACAGCGTAAAAATCGACTCCCCGCCATTGAACGTAAAATATAGAGTCACTATAGAAATGACAGGTACTAACATCCTGCTCAATCTTTGTAGCTGGTCATCTGATGTATTCGGCTTCCATACCTTATATACATTTTTTGAAAGTATCGTAGCCGTAGCCGTCAAAACGAGTGAACTGGGAATAAGGGCGGCCATTGCCCCTGATGCTCCAATAACTCCGACAAACCAGGGATCAAATGACATCTTCGCCATTTTAAATAAAGCTAAATCTGCTTCTGCTCCCTGTAAATTCGGGACTTGGAGAATCGCAGAAAAACCAATAAATAAAGAAAAAATGATGATTACTTGATAAATTGGCATAACCCCAGCATTCCAACGAAGTGATTTCGGACTTTTTGCTGAGAACACTCCCGCTAACATATGAGGAAACATATAGAATGCCAGTGCTGTCATGATCGTAGCTGATATAAACCAAGAGATACTCAAACCTTGTTCCGGGAAAATCAAAAATCCTTGTTTTGCTGTATCGATTGCTTCAAACATCGGCTGTATACCATCGTAATAATGAAGTGGAAAATAAATCCCCATAAAGACGACAACAGCCAGAATCATGATATCTTTAATGACCGCGGTCCACGCCACTCCATGCATCCCAGATGCCGTTACATAAATTGTGATCGCAATTACCCCAACAACTATAGCCACATTCGGAGATATGGACCCATAGGAGGCTTCCGATACGATTATTCCTAATCCTTTCAACTGCATGATCAGATATGGAATAATTGAAATGACGCTAATTACCGCCACAAGAACACCTAGAGCAGGACTGTTGTACTTTTTGTCATAAAAATCAGATTGAGAAATGACATTATTTTTTTTGGCATACCTCCAAATAGGCGGTAACAGCCAATAGGCGATTACAAAATAGAAGCAATTGAAAGCGTATAAGGCAGGAGGCATACCAGATCGATAAGCTCCGCCGCTTGCCCCCAAAAACGTATATGTCGTAAACATTTCACCTGCTATCAAGAAGAAGAGCAAAAAGCTGCCGAAGCCTCTTCCGCCTATAGCCCATTGTTCCAAACTCATATTTTTACCTTTTCGAGCTTGAAGCCCTAACCAAATACACAGAACCAGAAAGAAAAGGATAACAAGCAGGGCTTCATTCATCAGTCTTCTTCCTCCTCGGTTGCAGGATCAAGTTTATTAGCAATTATCAAAAAAACTGATGTAAGACAGACCCATAATATGGCCCAAAAAAGAACAAATGGCATCCCTAAAACATAAGGTTCAATTCGATTGATAACCACAAGCGAGCCAAGTGCCGGTATTGCACTTATCACATAGATTATTTTCTTCATTTGTTCACCACCCTTATCAACAAATGCCAAACTCGAATTTTCCAAACCTCATTTTTCAGAAAAAACAGATAATTATTAATGTATTATTACATTGACACCCCTTTAATTAAGGGCTCATTTACAGCCCAGTTCGGTTTCGCGCCAGTAAGAACTTGTTCCACCTGCATTGCGGCATGTACAGCCATGCGTACGGAACCTTCCTTCGTCAAAGCGGCATTATGAGGACTGACAATCACATTATCCAATTTAAAAAGTGGATTCCATTTATCAGGAGGTTCAACTTCAAATACGTCTATTCCAGCACCGGCAATCTCGCCTGCTTGCAAAGCGTTTACTAAATCAATTTCCTTCACCACACCGCCCCTGGAAGCGTTTACAAAAAAGGCGGAAGTTTTCATCCAGGAAAACTCACGGCTTCCTATTATTCCTTTTGTTGTTTTCGTTAACGGCAGATGCAGACTAATAACATCAGCGTTTCTGAATACCCATTCTAAATCTGTTGCTATCTCCAGCTCAGAATTCGGGCTGGCTGTAACATAAGGGTCGTAGCCAATTACTTTCATATCGAAGCCTTCGGAAGCCTTTTTTGCCAGTATTCTACCGATTCTCCCTAGTCCGATAATCCCCAAAGTCTTGCCTTCCAAGTCCATGCCAAAAAGTTGATTACGGATAGCAAAATTCCCGCTGCGCAGCTCTTTATCAGCCAAGCTTAAGTTTTTGGACAATGATAAAATTAATGCCATTACATGTTCCGCTACAGAATTCGCATTCGCCTCTGGGGTATTTGTTACATATATGCCACGCTCTGTAGCGGCTTCGATATCGATATTGTCCAAGCCCACTCCATACTTAGCTATTACTTTGAGGTTTTCAGCTGCTGTAATAACTTCTCTATTTATTACAGCCGTTGATCTCGTTAGTACTGCATCACAACCCTTGATTTCTTCCATAAGAATTTCTTGCGACAAATCAGACCCTACTTTAATCTTAAAGCCTTTTTCTACTAAATAACTTTTCCCCTCTTTCTCAATATCTTGAGGAATATACACTAAATGACTCACACATTCCCACCAACCTTTCATGTTAACCTTGAAGGAAAAACCTTTCCTACTACATTGTTTATATACAATTATTGTGCCAAGATAAAAAACATCCGTTTATTCAAGAAAGAAGCCAATTCGTTCTCAAATTAAGAGATAAATAAAGTAAACAAATTGTTTCATAATGAATTAATTTGTTTCAATCCGTTTCAATTTGTTTCAATATTCAAATCTTTCATCTTTCTCCATAAAGTCGTGCGACTCATGCCTAACTCAAAGGCAGCTTTTCCTTTATTAAAATTCACCTTCATTAACGTTTGAACAATTCTTTCACGCTCGGATAAATGTATCCCAGGTGACATATCCATCTCTTCGTTTTGGTCCGAAAACAGTATTTTCTTATTACTTTTATTCGGAAAATACATCTCGATATCATACACATCAATTAATTTGTTCTTATAAAGAGCACATAATCGCTCACAAAAATTTTGCAATTGGCGAATATTCCCCTCCCAATTCCCTTCACTTAGCTTTTTCATGGCACTATCCGTGATCTTGATTTGTTTTTGTTCCGAATGACCTTTCCGAATAAAGGCATTCACCAATAACGGAATATCTTCTCTGCGTTCCCGAAGCGGAGGCAATACAAGGTCCAGCACACTCAAGCGATAATACAGATCCTCCCGAAAGTCATTACTCTTTACCATTTGCATGAGGTCTTTGTTCGTTGCCGACACTATTCTCACATCAACCGGGATTACTTTATCATCACCGATGCGCATGATTTCACGCTCCTGCAGGACACGCAGCAGCCGGCTTTGCATTTTTGGGGAGATTTCTCCTATTTCATCTAAAAAAATCGTACCTCTATGGGCCAGTTCAAAAAATCCTTGTTTTCCGCCTTTCATGGCTCCCGTGAAAGCTCCTTCTGCATATCCGAAAAGCTCACTTTCCAATAGATTTTCGGGAAGGGCTGCGCAATTAATGGCTACAAACGGGTTATTTTTACGGTTGCTATGATTATGTATGCTTTGGGCGAATATTTCCTTGCCCGTTCCAGTTTCTCCAATTATAAGAATGTTTGAATCTACTTCACTATAACGTTGAGCCGTTTCAATCGTCCTCTTGATTTCCGAACTCCGATACAATATATCATCAAATGTGTACTTCGCCACATGTCCGCGTGAATGAAGCTTTCTAAAGAACTTCCCTTCCATCTCCTGAATGCGGGTAACGTCTTGAAAGGCGACCATATCCCCCACTTTTTTACCTTTTAAAAATATCCCGACTTTTTTTACCGATAATTGAATGGATTGGTAAGCAACGGTATCTTTTTCGTATTCATCGTCGCTTAAAAGCATATTACGAAATTTTCCGGGCCTTATTATATCGTATACAGAATTTCCAATTAAGCTCCCCTTGGAAATGGCTAATATCTCCTGAGCGGCCGTATTGAATACGGATATTTGTCCTTTTAAATCTATTGCAATAACCCCTTCATAGGCATAATTAAGAATCGTTTGGTAACGCTTGGTCTTCTCCTGTTCCCTTCTGCTGACAAGAGCTACTCGTTTCGCCTCAATCAACGCCTGCCGAAATGATTCCTTTCCAGTATCAACCAGAATGGCTCCCAACCCTATTTCTTCGGCATATTTACATGTACTTAAACCACTTAACACAACCTCACAGCCATCTCTGGCGGCTAAATCCACTAAACTGACTGAGGACTCGATATCATTTAATATATAGGACTGAATTGGCAAATCAACGATATCCGAAAGGTTTTCAACACCATAAATCATATTTAACGCACCTATGACAGCCACTTTTTTACTGCCAAAACGAGCCTTGCAATCATGCAGGGAACGAATGAGGTCAATGCCCTGTACAGGTATATCAACGATAGGAATGAATTCATTGCATTCTTTTAATAGTTTCGTGATTAATCCCCTTGAGATGATTACATCGGCATCAAGCTTCAACTTCCCAATCTTATCGGCATCCTCAACTACCTCCTCTAATACAAACTTCACCGATCCGTCATCATTGTTTTCCGATGCTTCCAACTTGTTGAATTCCTCAAATCTTTCAAAGGCGTCCGTAATATACCCTTTTCGAGGAACAACGAGTTTTATTTTTATCAAAACACCCACCTCCAACCTAAATCATTTTGCTTTATTGGATAAAGCTCAAAGCCCTGGTCATACAAGGTCTTGATAGTTCGAGTTAGCTAAGAATGCCGTAGAGTTTTTCAAAGCCAGAATATGAAAAGTTAATGCCTTAAGTACGCATGAGATTAATTCCCCATTTTATCAAGATATTCCATCTTTCACTTTTAAAAATAAAAAACCCTGTTATCGTGGGTTTTTTCATTACAAGGGTTTCGATTGGTATTAAATATCACAAAAAGAATGGTCATTCAATTCTTCTCAATAAAACTTGCTTTTCATCACTGGTAACGCTTTTTAACATTATAATCAGTATAATGATTCTCAAGGGGAAAATCATCATGAATAAAATATCTATAATTTCTTAAAGTGGCATCGGCTTCTGCTTTTTCACCATAATCCCCCTCCCTTTCTCGCTAATAGGACTATATTCCTTTATTCTTCATACCAATGTGGAATTCCTTTTGATTTTATCGTTAGTGACAATAAAATTAGCCTCCAAACAGATTAACCCCGTTCAAGAATCCTGAACGGGGTTTTTCAATAAATAAGAGCTGTTTAATTTTGAGTTTGTATGGAGTTTAGTTCTCAAACAATAAGTCTGTTCATTCAAGGTGGTTTTACTTGCAAACTTAAAAAGGGTCGGCTATGACAAGGATTTTCCCTGCTTTAATATCCTCCAGATATTGATCGACTTCGGCTTCCTCCAGTCCAATGTCCAATAATGGCTTTCTCAATCCGCCTGCTCCCGATGCTGCCCCGGCTGCCGCTCCCCCAAAAGTGGCGAAAATCGGTCCTGCTGCCAATATCGGACCTATTCCTGGTACGGCCAATGCACTCATTCCAATAAGCAGGCCTGTCAATCCGACAGCTCCGCCGGCTGCTGCCCCAGCTACTAATCCATCAGTTTTTGCCGGGCTGACTTCCTCGGCTTCATTTGGTAATTTATCGATGTTTTTTGCCAATACTGATATTTGATCGGATGTATATCCTTGTTCCTTTAAGTTTCCGACTGCTGAAATCGCTTCATTTTCATTTTCATATATTGCTATAAACCTCTTGTCCATGGTATCTGCTCCTTTAAAAGTAATGTATTGTACAATACCCTTAATTGAGTTTTAATAACCTTCCATGAAAGAAATGAATCCTATTCCCGGATTTGCCCCTGGCCATAAATGAAGTACTTGCTTGATGTTAATGCAGGTAAACCCATTGGTCCGCGCGCATGCAGCTTTTGTGTGGAAATGCCGATTTCTGCGCCATAACCGAATTCAAAGCCGTCGGTAAAACGGGTTGAAGCATTGTGATAAACGGCTGCGGCATCCACTTTATTCAAAAATGCTGAAGCATTTTGTTCATCCCCGGTTAAGATTGCTTCAGAATGCTTGGAACCGTATCGGTTTATGTGATCAATGGCATCGGATACACCTTTTACAGTTTTCACGCTGAGTTTTAAAGCCAGGTACTCAGTTGACCAATCTTCCTCCGTAGCCGTTTTCGCTCTCGGAAAGGAGCTGCAAACCGCTTCATCTCCATATAATTCAATACCCTTTTCGTCCAGGAGTTCCAGAATACGCACTCCATTTTCTTCAAACCATTTTTCATGGATCAGAAGCCCCTCAATAGCATTGCATACGGATGGGCGCTGAGTTTTACCGTTTAAGACAATTTTCTCGACCATCGTAATATCTGCGGTCTGATCGATGAAGATATGGCAATTGCCTGCACCTGTTTCAAGGACGGGAACAGTGGACTCCTTAATGACCGTTTCAATTAAATTCTTTCCGCCGCGAGGAATCAAAACATCTAAATACTCATTAAGATGAAAAAGTTCCTTAGCGGTTTCACGACTTGTATCCTCGATCAACTGAACAGCTTCTACAGGGATTTCCGTATTCTCCAATGCTTTATGAATGGAAGAGACTAGTGCCATATTGGAGTGTTTGGCTGACGAGCTGCCTCTTAAGATGACAGCATTCCCCGTTTTCAAGGATAATGTAGCTGCATCGATGGTCACGTTAGGCCTTGCTTCATAAATCATTCCGATTACCCCGATCGGCACCCGTTGCTTTTTAATCAATAAACCATTCTCTTTTTCAATCGTCTCCAATTGTTCCCCAATCGGATCATTTAAATCGATTAGAAGCTCAATGGCCGCTGCCATGTCATCAATACGGTTACCATTCAACATAATTCGATCTAATATAGACTCGCTGAGACCTTTTTCCCTGCCATCTTCCAGATCCTTTTGGTTTTCCTTTATCAAAAAATCTTTATCGATAATAAGTTGTTTCGCAATTTTCCCAAGAGCCTCATTCTTCTTTTCCGTACTCAAACCGATTAGCTGATAACTGGCTTTTTTGGCTGCCTTTCCTTTCGCCGTCACTTCACTCATTTCCAAATGCCCCCTTTTTTATTGAAATTGATTTTTTATGCTCTCACCCATTTATCGCGATGGATCACTTCTATGGAAGTGATTATAAGCTCGGATGTCCTCTTTCCCATCGCCTGTTTTAATTCTTCGTCGGAATAAAGAACCTCACCCCGCCCTAATAACCCATTTGCACCAAAGACTTCGACAACATCACCCTTATTGAAGACTCCTTTAATTTCATAAATTCCAGCTGGCAGCAGACTGCTGCCATTTGAAACTAAGGCCCTTTCGGCACCTTCATCAACGAAAATTTTCCCGGATACTTTTGAATGAAGTGATATCCATTGTTTGTTTTTCGTTACCGTCGTCAAGAGATCATTCCCAATATACGTGCCATCACCATTGCCTTCAAGGATTGTTAGAAGTTTATCACTCCCCAAACCAGAACCGATGAATACTTTCACCCCTAGAGACAATGCCGTTTGCGCTGCAATCAGCTTCGATTTCATCCCACCGGTTCCGACATTGGAACCTGCACCTTCTGCCATTTGCAATAAATCATCCGTTATTTCGGATAGCTTATCAAATCGTTTAGCCCCTGGATTTGTCTGTGGATTGGAATCATAGAGCCCATTAATATCCGTTAATATGATCAAGTTGGACGCGTGGACTAATCCGCTTACCAAGGCGGATAGCATATCATTATCACCAAAAGTCAACTCCTCGACCGATACTGTATCATTTTCATTTATGATCGGAAGGATGCCGCGTTCAAGCAATTCCATCAATGTCGCATAGGCATTTTTATATCTATCCTTTTTCGAGAAATCTTTCCTAGTTAATAAAATCTGCGCCGGAACGATTCCAAAGTTCCCTAATTGTTCCATATATGATTGAATCAATAGGCTTTGCCCCACCGCTGCAGCAGCTTGTTTTCCTTTGAGAGTGACAGGTCGCGTAGGATAGCCGAGCTTGCGAAAACCTGTCGCTACAGCACCAGATGAAACAAGGACAACTTCATGCCCCGCTTTCCTTAACGCTGCCACTGCCTGGATATGATCGGAAAATTTGTTTTGGTCGATTTCACCTTGTGTATTGGTCAAAGAACTACTTCCTATCTTTACAACGATGCGTTTCTTTTCCATCGATTACTTCCTCCAATAAATATCTAAGACATGAAAAAAAGCCCTTTTCATCCTCGAAATAAGGACGAAAAGGGCTGCTCTCCGTGGTACCACCTTCATTGAATGCAAGTTCATGCATTCCACTTTGCCTGATAACGCCAGGATTTGCGCCTATGTTTTGCATAGGACTCAAGAAGCAGGTTCTGCGCTTTCCTGTCGCGGGTCTTCCAGCAATCGACGCCGCTCTCTGTCACAGTGATTCTCGCATACTAATCTTCTCTCAACGTTCATTGTTTTAATATAGTATGCAAAAATATCTGCTTGATGTCAATAACATTCCTTCGATGAATGAACCTTATAGCGCCATGGCTGGGCCGAAGAATTCATAGTGGATTTTATCCGTATCTACCCCAAGCTCTTTCAGGTAAGTGATGATGGCCTTCATGAAAGGCACAGGGCCGCACACATAATAATCAGCCTCAGGTTTAACAATACTGCTCAATAATTCCTTATCAACATACCCTTGCTTTGCAAAATTCGGGAGGTTCTTATCATCCTCACTCGGATTTTTAAAGACAAAGGATAATTGATAGTTGGTAAGTTTGTGTCCTAGTTCTGTCAGTTCCATTCTGAACGGCTGTAAATGGCCATTATCGGTTGCATGAATGAATTGTACATCACGCTCAGGTGTTTGTTCAGCTACCGCATGGACCATGCTCATGAAAGGCGTTATGCCAACGCCTCCGCTCAAGAATACTGCCGGTGTTCGTTTATCCAAGTCGATGGTGAAATCACCTGCAGGAGCCGTTACGTCAATACTGTCACCCATCTGAATGGATTCATGCAAGTAGTTAGAGACCCTACCATCAGGAGAGGTTCCCGGCTTTTCTTTTTTAACGGAAATACGGAAATAATCTTTTCCCGGAACATCAGATAAACTATACTGACGGTTGAATAAATAGCGTTCACCCGGTATCTCGATCCGAACGGTAATATATTGTCCTGGAAGAAATGCCGGAACCTTATCTCCATCTGATGGCTTTAGATAAAAGGATGTGATTACTTCACTTTCCCGTACTTTTTCCACCACTGTGAATCGTTTGAAATCAGACCATCCGCCGACCTGATTGGAAGCTTCGTCGTACATTTCCTTTTCGATGCTAATGAAAACATTCGCAATGACTCCATACGCCTCTCCCCAAGCTTGAAGGATTTCTTCTGTAGCCGAATCTTGTAACACTTCTTTGATTGCGCCTAATAGGTGTTCTCCAACAATCGGATAATGTTCGGCTTTGACTGCAAGGCTTCTATGTTTTTGTGCTATTTGCTTCACGGCAGGTAAAATCGTTTCTAGTTGATCTATATATTTAGCTGCTGCCAATACCGTGTTGGCAAGTGCAGTTTGCTGGCGCCCCTTTTTTTGATTGGCATGATTGAAAACATTTAATAATTCAGGATGTGCTTCGAAAAGATTTTTATAGAATACAGTTGTGATAGTTGTACCATGCACTTCTAATACAGGTACGGTTGATTTGATAATATCGATGGTTTTCTGGGATAGCATAGGTAAACCCCTTTTCATAAACAAGTATTTTGAATACATGTTTATATTAGAACTTAAATGCATTAAAAGCAATATTTTTTATACATCTTTTCAGATAATAAGTTTTCATGTTTATAAAATGTTCACATTTATGATATAGTCAAATGGGGATAGAATGTGAGGCGATAAACATGAGGTTGACGAGTTATTCCGATTACTCACTTAGAGTGTTGATTTACCTGGCTACCCACGACCAAAGCAAATTATCAAATATCAAAGAGATTTCTGAAGTATATCAACTGTCTAAAAATCATTTGATGAAAATTGTTCATAATCTAGGTAAATTAGGCTATATTGAGACGATACGTGGAAGAAATGGCGGTTTCCGGCTTGCAAAATCACCCGCTGAAATAAATGTAGGGGAACTTGTGCGGAGAACCGAAGAAGATTTTTATTTAGTGGAATGTTTTAAAGATCACGATAACTGTGTGATTTCTCCCGTTTGTTCATTGAAATTTGTCCTTAACAATGCCTTGGATGCTTTTTTAAAGGTCCTTGATCAATATACGATTGCAGACTTCAGCGAAAATAAAGTAATGCTCAAAACCTATTTTGATTCGGTAAAGCAGAATGACGAAAAGCCCGATTTTTTATAATCGGGCTCTTTTTCATTAACCGATGATTCGTTCGATTTGCCATTCTTTTTCCATTCGTAAATCTATGATCTCTGTACCGGTTTTCAACAGAGCTTTAAGGGGATCGTATGGATCGATCATGATGATCGTCCCGTTTCGTCCATTGGTAAGGGTGACTTCTTTTCCGACTAAAGTGGACATTAATCGGTTTACAAACTCCATTAGGATCTCAGGATTAAATTTACCGAACTTATCGCTGTTCATTTGCTCAATCACCTTATAAAACGGCATGGCCCGATGATATACACGATTTGAAGACATCGCATGGAATACATCGGCTATTGCGACGATTTTCGCATGATGATGGATATCATTCCCCATCAGACCATGTGGATAGCCTTTCCCATCTTCCCGTTCATGGTGCTGAAGGGCTGTTAATGCAATCGATGGTGGGATTCCTGGGATACTTTTAAGTAATTCATAACCATAAATGGCATGGCGTTTCATTTCTTCATATTCTGCCGCAGTCAGTTTACCCGGCTTTTCCAATATACTATCCGGAATCCTTGTTTTACCCACGTCATGCAGTGTGGCTGCCAGTGTCAGTGTTGAAAGGTTTTCTTTCGATAATCCAAGCTTCATCCCTAGATAAGTGGCAATGATCCCGACACCGATATTATGCTTATAGGTGTACTCGTTATTTGCTTGCAGCTCTTCGAAAAGGTAATAAACATCAGGATTCTTTGCAGCTTCTGCAATGACAGGTGCAACTTTTGCTTTAATCAATACAATCTTATCAAGCTGTATTTTTCCTTCATTTCGTATATCTTGAAAGATGTTTTTCAATTGAAGCGAAGCTTCGTTGATTCTTTCCTGAATATTTACGTTAGGTCGTACATGATCTACCGTTAAAGAAGTTGCATCTTTTTTCAATTCTTCCCTTATGAAATCAATTCTGGGTATGGTAAGAGGCGTTTTCGCATTATATAGTTTCCCTCTTCTATTTTTCATTGCTCTCACACTTTTCTCTATTTTTCACCTATAATACCATATCCTTCATTGCCTTGTGTCTTAATGAAAGCAATTTTTGGGCACTTAAGTTCGGTCACTAAGTTCATTGCCCAGCTGTTTTAATTTTTCACCAACCGTGCATTCTGAAATACAGAACTGATGGGCATACGTACGCCCCTTCTCTTTTCGAAAATGCTTTCTTAAAAAACAATCTTGGCAAAATGAAGCGAGAACATCTTCCACTTCTTCATATATTTTTTTCCTGTTCATTGTTGTTATGGCTCCTTTGACCCAGCAATTTCTATTTTACTGAAAATGGCTTTTCCTTGCAGTGCAAGTGTGGCCAGGCGATCGGCTTCCTGGTTTTCCTTTCGAGAAATCGGCTTGCAGACAGGAATGATCTTTAATTTATCCAGTTTCGCTTCAATGCGGTCCAGCCATTTATTTAAGTTTTCTTCCATACAGGGCCATTCACCTGAAAGTTGATTTAAGACGACGAGAGAATCCCCTTTAAAGACACAGCTTTGATGGTGGATTCCAAGTTCGTCCATCTGCCTGACCGCTTCATGAAAAGCCGCATATTCAGCTTCATTATTGGATTCGAATTGCTCGAATTTCACATTGGTGCGTAACCGCCAGAACTTTTTTCCTTGACGATAATAAATGGCAACACCAATTCCTGCCACCTTTTCATCTTTTTGAAAACCTCCATCAAAGAAAACCGTCACATCCTGCGGTTCTTCCTCAATTTCCGTCAGGAGTTTCTTTAACTCCTTCTTGGTCCATGTTGTATCGAATTCATCCTTGAATTCCACTTCTTTCAGCCTTCCTGCCTTTTCAAGATCTTCCGTAATGACCAGTGCAGTCCCGGCATCGAGCCAATCCGAAACGAAATCGGCAGATGGTTTTTTTGAAGCTTGATATGTCCATTGCATAATTACCTTCAAAGATTTCCAGCTCCTTATCCATTCACGATTCATGCAGAACAGCTTACAAATTTCATACCTTTTTTTCGTCATACCCTTTATAATATATTGTAAGCATTTTAATCACTCTTTTAATTATAGTTCCCATATCAGCCTGAAATTCTCATGTTTCAATCTTAATTTTAAATGAAACGTAACATTTTACAGTTAAACTCGAGGAGGAGCACATCTTGATCGAAGTGTATATTGATGGTGCCAGTGCGGGCAATCCAGGGCCTAGCGGTGCAGGTGTTTTCATAAATAATAACGGTGTGGTCGAGAGGCATTCCTTTCCTCTTGGGAATATGGAAAACCATGAAGCGGAGTACCATGCCTTAATCAAAGCATTGGAGATTTGTGTGGCCAATAAGTATCAAGTCGTTTCTTTTCGAACGGACTCCCAAGCCATCAACCAGGCCATTGAAAAAAGATTTGCAAAAAATAAGTATGCCCTTTTGCTGGAACGGGCTTTAAAGCTTTCCGACGAGCTTGATTTATTTTTCATGAAATGGATTCCAAATATCGAAAATAAGTCCGCGGATGAGTTGGCAAGACGGGCCATTCGCTTGAATAAGGCTGAGGAAATTCATGAACAAGACAGCTGATTTTTCATTATTATTCGTTGTATTCATCTGGGGCGTCACTTTTGTCATGGTCCAAAATGCGCTATCTTTTCTTGACCCCTTCACGTTTAATGCCGTCCGTTTTTTCATGGCCTTCGTATTCTTGCTCATCCCTTATTTATTGACTCTACACAAAAAGGGGAAAAACGGGAGCAAGGGCCTTTTTAAAGCTGGGTTTCATATTGGTGTATGGCTTTTTCTCGGTTATGGGCTTCAAACGATCGGATTGAATTATACAACGCCTGCAAAGACTGGCTTTATAACAGGATTAAGTGTTGTCATGGTACCTGTTTTTTCCCTGCTGCTATTAAAGCATAGGCTTTCCCGAAATACAATAATAGGTGTCGCAGCCGCAACCATCGGACTTTATTTAATGACTTTCGCTGACCGCTCCAATTTGAATATCGGTGATTTACTGGTATTTTTATGTGCAATCAGTTTTGCCATGCAAATCATCACTACCGCTAAATATGCCAAGACCCTTCCCGCTTTACCGCTGACGTTGGTTCAGGTTTCCACCGTATCTTTATTATCATTTGTTTCAGCTTTCATTTTCAAAGAGAATCATTCCGTCATCTTCAGCTCAGAGGTCATGTTACAGAAGGATGTATGGACTGCTTTATTGGTTACGGCAGCCCTTGCCACGGCGTTCGCCTTTTTCGCACAAACCTTCTTCCAAGCCTATACGACACCTACAAGAGTGGCGCTGATCTTTTCAATGGAACCGGTTTTTGCAGCGTTATCCTCATACATATTGATAGGGGAAAAATTGACTTCCGCTTCCATCATCGGCTGCGCATTCATATTCTTGGGAATGATTTTTGCAGAACTGCCTGTTAAGAAAAAGAAACCGGTGACACAGGGGTTTTCTTGAAAAGCCCAATAAAATAAATCGGACTTCCAGTTACGAAGTCCGATTTATTTAAGTAGCCCCTGATCTTTTGCAAACGATACCGCTGCACTACGCGTTTCAATGCCATTTTGTTTTAAGTTTTCCAAAAAGGAGATATAAAAGCTGCCATCAAAATTCTTTTGTACCTTCAATGTCAACTCTATTGCTGCATTGACTAAAATATCACTTGCATCCGTGTAGCGCTTACCAAAATAAATAAAACCAATCGCGTCATTACCAAAAGTGAATCCCTTACCCTCTAAAAAACTAACATACTCTTCAGTTGATTTCGCCACTTCTGCATCCACTCCATACTTCATGCCTTATTTTCATCTTACCGTATATAAAAGAATTTGACTATCCATTTTTCGACAAAAAAATCATCGTACAAAATAAAGGACCTCCCATTAGGGAGGTCCCAGACTGTACAATTTGAACGTTGATTGGAACGTAGGACACTCGTTTTCCGCGGCCGGTCCGCCCTCGGCGCAAGCGCCTGCAGGGTCTCCCTTCAACGCGCGGGCTAGTAGAGCCCCAATCTCTTAAATTCAGGCGGAAATTTAAAGGGAATTTCAAAAGGGGAGCTCCCCTTTTTTGATTAGATCATTCGCAGTAAAGTCCTGAATTCATGATCCCTAGCCAGATTTTTGACCTTTTCGCGATCATACTGATAGACCGCATCGTCCAAAGGACATGAAATTGGTACATCACATTTTATTTCTGCTAGCTTTCTGGATAAATGAAGCATATCGACAGCGGATTCAATTTTAGCCCGTTGCCCATTCGTCAATGAAGCAACATTTTCAAGAATGCCTTCGATACTTTGATACTGTATCAATAATTTCAATGCTGTCTTCTCCCCAATTCCTTTAACCCCGGGATAGTTATCAGCTGTATCACCCATTAAAGCTTTTAAATCGATCATTTGCCTTGGTGTAATCCCTTTCCACTCAAAAAAGCTATCGGGATTATGCACCTCATAGTTACCATACCCTTTTTTTAATAATAGTACGGAGATGTTTTCCTCTATTAACTGAAGCATATCTTGATCGCCAGTCAATATACCCACTCGGCTATGCTGTGCAGATGCTTTGGCAATTGTTCCGATACAGTCATCCGCCTCATAACCAGATAGTCCTATGTTAGGGATATCGAATGCTTCAACCGCTTTTTTCGCTAAGTCGAATTGAGGGATCATTTCGACTGGAGCTTCTGATCGATTCGCCTTGTATCCATCAAATAATTCATTTCTGAAAGTCTTGCTGCCCATATCCCAGCATACCGCTACATGACTGGGTGAAAAGTGATTCACCGCCGTCAGCATATGCTTCAAAAAACCTTGAACGGCATTGGTCGGGATGCCTTTGGAGTTAATCATGAATTGACCAGTAACGGCCGTTGCATAAAAAGCTCTAAATAAAAGCGCCATTCCATCGACAAGCATAAAGGATGGATGCTGCTCATTTTCTTTCATTAACACATTATCACCTCTATCATGATGTACTTCCATTTTAACATAACTGTCCCTTTTTTTAAGGATCGTTTAATTGGAAAAAATATTATTCAATTGGATTATCATCATACGATATCCAGTCACTGAAACTGCCAATATAAATCTTCACATCTTTAAAGCCCGCTTCTTTCAGGGCGATATAATTGGGTGAGGCCGTTACACCTGAACCGCAGTACACAATGATTTCCTTATCTTTACCGATGCTTGTAAAATTCGACTGAAGATCTTCCTTCTTTTTAAAATAGCCATTTTCCAAAACGTTCGTCCACACCTTATTTACTGCACCAGGTATATGGCCGGCTTTTTTATCAATTGGCTCCTCGATTCCCTCGTAGCGCTTAGATTCCCGTGAATCCATTAATACGATATCGTCAGATCTATTCAAAGTGTAATCCTTCACTTTTCGAAAAGATGCAAAAACGTGTTCATTTAAATCGATACGATATTCGGTTGGCATATAATTCATTTGAATCGAGTCAATCGGATAGCCTGCATCCCTCCAGGCGCGATATCCCCCGTTCAGGACAAAGACTTTCTGATGCCCAAGGTAGCTTAACAACCAGACAAACCTGGAAGCAAAAGAACCTTCCCCGCCATCATAAGCGATAAGTACAGTATCGTTGGTGATTCCATTTGATTCCAGTTTATTTTTAATGGTTTCCAGATCAGGAAGAGGATGTCTTCCGCCATGTTCTTGAACCTGACCCGATAAGTCCTTTTCAAGATCGAAATAAACAGCGCCTGAAATATGGTCTTTTTTGTAATCATTATACCCTGCGTCAGGAGAGCCTAATTGAAAGCGGCAGTCACAAATTCTGATATCTCTAGAATTCAACAACGGCAACAGCTCTTCTTTTTCGATTATAAAACTCATCTCATATCCCCCTATTCCAAAATGGCCCAAATTAATTCATTAAGTTCCATTTCCATGTTCTTCCCTTGATGTAGCCTAGTTATCTCATTCTTTATGGAAAGTGATTTCCCTTCTATTAGCGAAAGATTATTTTCACTTTCATTATTTATTACACATTCTTCCATTTGTTTTGCTTTAAATATCCGGGTCATCCTGTTTTTCATTCCTTGATCCGTTGAAACCGTATCAAGTAATTCCCATACCGATAATGGTGGCAGAGAACCCCGTTGGATGATATATTCAAGGGTTAAATACGAACGGTATACTTGTACCCATATTTTTAGCTCTTTTCTTTCGGAACCCCTTGTTTTTGTCAATTGTTGAAGATTGTCGCTCATCATCCGATAGTAATGGTGCCCCAGTGCCTTTTTGGAATAGCAACCCGCTATCAAACCAGTCATCTTCCTATAATAATCCGGATGGGTTATCAACCTGATAGGTGACTGAAACAATTCAAATAGAGCAGGGTTACTCTTTAAGGTAAGTCGGGATGATTTAAAGAGATCCCAGCCTTCCATGTCAAATAGGCCTTCTTTCACTTGAATGACTTCAACTGGTTGCCTCAAGCTCAAGTATGATCGCTTATCATTATGAACATATATAAACCGAACATCGTAATCCGATTGGACCGATGATAAACCAAAAGAATGGCTGCCAGTAACAGCAGCCATCAATATGGTTATATCCTCATTCTTTTCCAGGTATCTCAAGCGTGAAATAAGGTTTTCTTTCATGAATGAACCTCGTTTCTATTTCGAATGCATTTTAGCCAATTCCGCTACAGCATTTTCATAATACGGTAAATCAACCGTTTCCTCCAATGCTGCACGTAACCCTGCAAAGATATCCGATACTTCCGTCTTAAACTCTTTTTGAATCGCGAGTAACTCTTGATCGAGGACTTCATTATACATTTCGTAAATCCGCTCACCCTGTTTTTTTGCATATATAAGGGCAGGTTCATCCAAACGCTTCTGAAGACCTTCGCTCATTTTCGCTTTTTCATTCTTTTCAAAGAAAGATTTTGGATTCTTGAATAATGCCAATTCCTTTTTGAATTCCCCTGTATCCAATTGGGCAAAAGCTCCAGTGAATTCAAGGGATTCCCTCTCATTGGGTTCATATGGCTGTAATGAAAGGGTTCTTCTTATTTTTTGCATTTGCTGAAGCAAACTGCCCTGTTTCTCATCCAGTAATTTATTTACGAACATTTCCGTCCTTAAAGCCGTAGCCCGCATTTCCTGGGCAAGGTCAAAGCCTAACGCATCCAATAAGTTCTTCATCGATTGCTTGAGGACAATTTTCAGGTCGCCTCCATCATCTTTTAAAACAGCTGGATTGAACGATTCTTTGAAGAAATCATTAAACCGGAAGAAGACCCGTTGTTTACTATAGAAAGTCAATTCGTCTATCTCTTTTTTCAACCGTTGCTTTTCGGCATCCCCTTTAATGACTGAAAGGAGTTCCGAAATGGCCTGTGACTCATGAGAAAGGGTCTCCAGGGCTTTTCGTTTCGCTTTCTCATCCTGTCTGGAAGCTGTAATTACATCTCGTAGCAATTCTTCGGTTCTTTTTACGGCCGCTTGAGCCGATTCAATCGCAAGTCCAGTTAAATCGTTTTCTATGAAAGAATCGAATTGGCCTTGGAATTCCATGATTCCGCTATTAGGAAGGAATGAATGCTTAAACGAACCAGGCGTTTGTTTTTCCATCAACGCCCCCTTACTCGTAAGCGGGAACAGTTTTGGAAAACGGATACCGAATCCATTCAATTGATCTGTGACATAATCCATCACTTCGTCCAATTCGTCAGTCGTTTGTGCCAGGTCGACGGCATTGACGATGAAAAACATCTTATCCATAGCGAAAGAATCTTTCACACGTCCAAGCTGTATCAGGAACTCCCTGTCTGCGCGGGAAAATGGATGATTATAATAGGTCACAAATAGGATGGCGTCCGAATTCTTTATATATTCGAAAGCTGCTCCTGTATGGCGTGCATTAATCGAATCGGCCCCAGGTGTGTCAACAAGGACCATCCCCTGCTTTGTCATTTCACAGTCATAACGCAATTCGATCAGATCAACAAGACATGACTTGGACTCTTCCGCAGCAAACCGTTTAAATCCTTCAAGGTCTACCGTAACCACATTTCCTAAATCATTTTGGTACTCGGGAAGCCCTTGATGAAACGCCCTAAGAAACGATAAGTGCGTTTTACCCTTATCAACTTCCCCTGCCTTCGCAATGATTTGCCCTGCTAGTTGAAGTGCTTCATCCAGAGTCTTTGCCGATTTATCAAAAGCTGCCAATGCCAGGCTTACATCCTCCAACAGCATCGCTTCGGTCTTTAATTTGACGGTTGCCGTTCCATGTGGATGCTCAGCGTCCGAAGACATGATTTTGTTGATTGCGGCAGTTGTCGGATTTGGTGAGACAGGAAGGACGCTTTCTCCCATCAAAGCATTGGCAAAGGAAGATTTACCCGCACTGAATGCACCGAAGAGGGCAACCGTGAACGTCTGTTGTTCCAAGCGATTTGCCTTCTCTTTCAATTCTTTATAAAGCGATTGAAACCCTCTCAGAGGTTGGATCAGCTCGGCCGCCTGTTTTAAACTCGCTGCAGTTTCCATCAGCTTTTCTTTTCCGCGTAAATCAGTAGCATCAGATGAAGATACAGTCACGGAAGGTACAGCTTCCTTGATTTCTTTAACATGATCACTTACAGATTGTTCGTTGACGGACCTTGAATTACTTACTTTATCGGTTGTCATGATTTTGACTGTAATGTTTTTTTCCTCTTCATTCCATTCAGTTAACAGCATATCGATTTCACGCTCATCGACCAATGATTCAGTTTGATGGGCAATGGCCTCTAAACGTTCCGTTTGGTACTCGATTTCCGCGTTCATCGCAGCAGTAACTTTAAGAGCTTCCGCAAATTCAGAAAAACCTTCAAGTTCCTTATCGATGGACATGGACTGCTGTTCCACTATTCCTTCCATAACGGTAACCATATCATTCAAAAATCCTTCTGATACATCACGTGCTTTCTTTTTGATGGCAGATGCCAAATCATTCGTATAGTTTAAAACGTATTCACCCGTAATATCGACTTGAGGCTTCAAAGAGTTTTTTATGTAAGATTCCGTTACCTCGATCTGAAGTGCCTGAGCCTTACTTTCAAGTGTTAAATCATGGATTTCCGCTTGATTAAGCGTTTTAACCGCCAGTTCTTTAAGATGCCATTCAAGCTGGGTTTTCACCTTTTCTTGTAGATCGCTCAAGAACGCCTTAATACGTGCCTCACGTTCGGCATCTGTTTTTTTCTTGGCAAATAATAGACCCATTTTAAAGTCCGGCTGAGCCGATTCCAAGAATGATTTACCTAGGTCCCGTGTTGCCGCCGGCATGATGTATGCGCCTTTTAAAATGGTTTCCAATGCATCGGCATATTGGCCCTTGATTTCCTCTATGCGTCCAGTCAATGATTTTTTTTCTTTCAATAGGCTGTCCACCTGATTCGTCAGGTGTATCCGCTCTTCATGAGGCAGTTCTGATAATACTTCAAAATCATCGGCATGTTCCTCTTCATACTGCTCCTTCAGCCAATTAAGATGTCTTTCGACAAGGGCATTAGCCGATTGCATGATGGCATCTTTCCCATCATTTAAACCTTTGCCCGCCATGTCATATATGAATTGCTTGACCACTTCTATTTCATTTTCGGTATTGTTCAAGTCTCTTACGGATGTATAAAAAATACCATCAGGATATACATTCCAGTTCGCAAAAGCTTCAGAAACGGAAAGCTTGAAGTCTTGAAATCCAAGCTCGTTCTCATCATGCTTATCGATCATATTGATAATTAAGTATGTCGGTTTTTCAGCCTCCAACAATTCTTTCGTGAATAGGAAGTTCACTTCTGATTGAACGTGATTGTAGTCCATGACATAAAAGACGACATCAGCTAGATGCAGGGCAGATTCCGTAGAAACTCTATGTGCATCGTCTGTCGAATCGATTCCTGGCGTATCCATGATCGCACATGAATCCGGCAGTGAAAAATCATTGGAACTTATCGTTATTGCCGATACTGAATCTCCATCCTTGGCAAATTTCTTGACCTCTTTAAAATCATAAGGTGCAGGAAATAAGACTGGTGGCTGATGATGGTAAAAGACTTTGGCATAGTCTTCCCCTTTTTGTACCTTTACCGTATTTGCACTCGTAGGAATCGGACTTGAAGGCAATACTTGATCACCAAGGAGAAAGTTGATCATACTAGATTTCCCCGCTGAAAAATGCCCGCAAAAAGCAATGATGAACTCCTCATTATTCACTTTCATGATTAACTGTTTCATTTTATCTGCATTGCCTGTATCACCTGCCGATTGAAATTTCTCATACATGGCAGTCAAAATTCCCAATTTGGACTGTTGCTTTAATGTTTCTTGAATCATGAATCCATACCCCTTAATCTATCGTCATTTTGATATTCTTATTGTAAACGATTTCGTTTGTTATTCATACCGTCAGCTTTATTTTTACTATATGATTCATTACAGGCCATGTTCAAAAAAAAACCACCAATTGGTGGATTCGCGCAATTTGATCATATTAGAATGCAAAAAAAAAACCAGGATGTTTACCTGGTTGTTGGGGTGGGGTTAAAAGCAGCTCGGTTTTCCATTGGTGACTCGGTATAAGGTTTTACTGCCTTTGCCGGTTTTTGAATATTATTCAATACATGTTTCATCACAAAACCATATGTAGCGATTGTCAATAAAATGAATACCCAAACCATTACCAACACCATCCTCTTTTATATTGATTAGCTTTTAGTTTTTAGTTTTTAGTTATAGTAAATGTTCGAAATCCGAATGAGAATAATTTTCATCTTCATTTAGAATCTTATCACGAACGATAATCATTTTCAATAAGTAATTAAATTTTTTTATTATTCTCCCTTAAAAACCGTAGAATATTCCGTGTGTTCCTTTAATGCCTTCTCTTCCAGTGGGATTCTTACCATCATCATCCAAACATTCAATAAACTAAAGATGATAGCAGTATAATATGCATTGAATAATAAGGAAATAACTAAAATCTCAGTTGCCACTATGATATAGTTCGGATGTTTGAAAAATTTATAAGGACCTTTAATGACTACATCGGCATCAGGAACCACTATGATTTTTGTATTCCAATGTTTTCCCAATGAACGGATTACCCAAATCCTTCCTGACTGCGCAATTAGAAAAAGGGTCAGCCAAATCGGCCAAAGTCCAGATATACCCCTTTCAAGGGCGCTCACTTCAATAATGAGAACAATAAAAAAACTAAGATGCATTAGAACCATCCATTTGTAATGGGACTCACCGTATTCTATTGCTCCTCCAGCTTTCAACTGTTTTTCATTTTGTTTGGCGATATATAATTCAACAAGGCGCTGTATAGCGATCAAGATAATGAAAATGGCGAAGATCATCACTTCCACCTCATTAACACAAGTTCAGATGAAAACCCAGGCCCCAATGCAGCAGCCAGTCCCACCTCACCTTTATTCCCGCCCCGCTCCATGAACCTCTCCAGAACGTACAAAATAGTTGCTGAGGACATATTGCCGAATTCACGCAATATGCTCATTGACTCTGCCGTCATGCTTTCATCGAACCCGAGGGCTTCGTGATAAGCATCAATTACTTTCTTGCCTCCAGGATGAGCGATGAAATTTTTTACATCGTTTAGATCGAATCCATTCTCCATTAAGAACTCTTGAACATTAGGTTTAAGCCAATCCTTGATGATTGTAGGGATATCTTTCGAAAAAATAACGTATAACCCTTGATCTTTAACATCCCACCCCATAACATCCAATGAATCCGGCATAAGCGTCGATTGCGAATCCAAAAATTGCAAATGTCTAACTTTTTTTGAAAACTGTTCACTCGGCACTTCATCACCGCAAACCAAAACACAGCTTACTCCGTCGGAAAATAAGGAAGTCCCAATTAAATTGCTTTTGGAGATATCATTCCTTTGAAATGTCAGACTGCATAACTCCACGCTTAAAACAATGACCTTCGCAGTCGGGTATGCTTGGCAATATTCAAAAGCACGTGATAGGCCACTCGCTCCCCCTGCACAGCCAAGCCCCCAAATCGGAATCCTTTTAGCATGCGGATTAAATGTAAGTTCATTCATTATCCTGGCATCAATGGTCGGGGTGGCAATCCCCGTGCTTGAGATAAAGAAGAAAGCATCTAGCTCGTTTGCCTGCAGTCCTTCTTTTAAAAATTCTGTGTTGGCTAAGCATTTTTCTATAGCTTCTTTCCCAAATTTGATTGCCTGCTGTATATATAAATCATTCCGATCGGCAAAAGAATGATCCTCTTTAAACCAATCAAGATCATTTGAAAAATATCGATTTTCCACTTGTCCATTCTTAAAGGCCTTTAGTAACCGTTCTATATTCTTAAATGATGCCCCAAATATTTCTCTCGAAAATTCCATGATTTTTTCTTGTGAAAGCAAATGTGGCAGCTTTACATGAGATGCAGATAATAAATATGGCATGATTCCACCCCTAATTATTCATGATATGGTTAATATACCCACCAGGACATCAATTATGCTTTATAGCTAAATGGTTATATGTATAGGCATTTAATAATATTTTTTTAAATTTTCATCTAAATAACTAGGTAATTAAAAATAAAGAATATAACCCATACAAGCGGAGGAATACTTCCACGAATATCACCTTTCATGCCGACAAGGACGCTAATGGATTTCCTGTACGAAAGGCTGTCTTTTGAGGTACGGCTTTTGAATATCCAAGGAATAACGGAGTTAATGATCGAGGGAACAAACGGATGGGCTGAGTAAAACGGTGAAATCATGTTTGGCATGCCGTTAGAAGGTGAAATGCTTAAATCCTTTGCAGCAGAATTCGGCAGCATGCTTGCCGGTAACTATTACCGCCTCTTTAGCAGGAGACAAAGCATTGATTGGTATCATACCCATATGGGCAATATCGATTAAAGGGCGAGGTACCCTTCATATCATCTTAATAATCGAAAAGTATTCACGATAAAATAAAACCCCCTTACCTATAATTTGGTAAGGGGGCGCTTTCAGTCTTCTTTCTTTACTGAAGATTGATTTTGCACTTGTATAATGATGTTTTGAAACTCCTCTTTTCCACACACACTGCACCTATACTCATGGCTTAGTATGGTCCGGCAATGAATACAATATTTTTTCTCCATCCCTATCACTACTTTCCTGAACATATACTATCAATATATTCAAAAAGTGAAGAGAGTTTCCTTTTATCTGACAAAACTCCAAATTCATTATCAATGATATGCTTCGGCCCTAAAAAAAATGCCCAAAATCCTCTTCAACTGAGAATTTTGGGCATGTAAATGGGTGAATCTATCAAGATTACCCGAATCTATTTTTAATCAGGCTACATTTTGCCTTTCAATACGAGCTTCCTTCACCTTCCCTTTTGTAGGGATGATGTTAAAGACGATATTCAAGAATATGGCTGTCAAACTTCCGGCAACAATACCGTTTTCCGTTAGGATTTGAAAGCTTTCCGGAATTTGCGCAAATAGCTCAGGAACGACGGTCACCCCTAGTCCCATCCCTACTGAACAAGCGATGATCAATAAATTTTCTTGAGAAGCAAAATCCACTTTGCTCAACATCTTAATTCCAGCGGCAATTACCATCCCGAACATCGCCACCATTGCACCGCCAAGCACGGATGAAGGGATAATTGTCGTGAATGCACCGATTTTTGGAACAAAACCTATGAAAATAAGAATGCCAGCCGTTGTGTATATGACATTTCTTGTTTTAATGCCTGACAATTGAATCAAGCCCACATTTTGTGAAAAAGCTGTATACGGAAACGCATTGAACAAACCGCCAATCATGATGGCAAGTCCTTCAGAACGATATCCGCGAGCCAGATCGTCTTCTGAAATCTCTTTGTCCGTGATTTCACCAAGAGCATAATAAACACCAGTCGATTCCACCAAGCTGACGATCGCCACCAACGTCATTGTAATGATTGCCGTGACGTTGAATGTCGGGGTTCCAAAGTAGAAAAAATGAGGCATATGCAGCCAAGTGGCACTGACAACCGAGCTAAAGTCCACTTTCCCAAGGAAGAAAGCTGCAAATGTTCCTACCAACAGCCCCAATAAAATAGAGATGGAGCGTACGAATCCTGATGAGAATTTATACATGAATATAATGAATAACAAAGTTCCGAAACCAAGAGCTACATTATTCAAGTCTCCGAAATCAGCAGCTCCTTGGCCACCACCAAGGTTGTTGATGGCAACAGGAATGAGCGTAATGCCAATAATCAAAACGACCGATCCAGTGACAATGGGTGGGAAGAACCTTGCCAGTTTTCCGAAAAACTTACTAATGATAATGACGATCAATCCCGACGCCAAAATAGATCCATAAATGGAGTTGATTCCATATTGCGTACCAATTGCAATCATCGGGCTTACCGCTGTAAATGTGCAGCCCAGGACGACCGGAAGCCCAATTCCAAAGAATTTATTTTTCCATACTTGCAATAAAGTTGCTATCCCGCACATCAAAATGTCTATCGAGACTAAATAAGTTAACTGCGCTGCAGTCAATCCCAGCGCCCCACCGACTATCAATGGAATGACGACTGCACCGGCATACATGGCAAGAACATGTTGTAATCCTAATGAAGCAACTTTTAATGGTGATTGATTAGACATTGACGGCTTCTCCTTCCTTTTCCTCAGCAAACGTTATCTCACCGAATTTCAACTCAGCAATCCGTGCAAGTGATTCCACTTGAAAACCTTGTTCCCTAAGATCCTTACCACCGCTTTGGAATGCTTTTTCAATCACGATCCCGATTCCGGCCACTTCTGCTCCAACCTGCTTACAGATTTCCACCAAACCCCGGGCTGCCTGTCCGACAGCAAGGAAGTCATCGATGATCAAAACCTTATCTCCAGCTTCAATATATTTATTGGAAACCGTAATGGTATTGGTTTCTTTTTTTGTAAAGGAATGAACGGACGCCGTTACTAAATCATTTGTTAAAGTAAGTGATTTACGTTTACGGGCAAAAATGAGCGGAACTTCCAATTCCAGCGCAGCCATCAAACCAGGTCCAATGCCAGAAGATTCAATTGTCAGCACTTTCGTTATTTCCTTTTGTTCGAAACGTTTTACGAATTCTTTACCAATTTCTTTCATTAACATAGGATCCATTTGATGATTTAAAAATGAATCTACTTTTAAAATATCTTCTGATAAAGCTTTACCCTCGGACAAAATTTTATCCTTTAAAAGTTGCATGAAGGTTCCTCCCAATCTTGGATGTTTATTGACCCATAAACCATGCAATTGTTTCCAGGCATATAAAAAAGCCCAAGAAACATTGCGGCACTTTTTTGGAGTGAAGCAATACTTCTTGGGCATGAATGAAAAATGAATCAGCAAAAGCCTTCATTATGCAACAAGATCTATTACTCACCCATAGTCGAATTATTTACGGTAATCCGGTAGAAACTTGCAGGCCATATCCCTGCTATTATACGAGTGAAACTTAATATTTTATTAATATATGAATTATAACAACGCTGACTCTATTTGAAAAGTTATTTTTGTTAAAAACCGAACTTTCAATTAAAAAAATAAGTCATCATTCGTATTATTAGAAAATTGTGAAATCACTAACCCTAAACAGGAATGGATTTACCTATAAAGAAAAAACATCGCGCCTGCGGGGTCTCCCCTGGACTAGTTTTCCCGCAGGAGTCTCGCACACCCGCTCCAATCAACTTTGTTTTAACTTTTAGATAGAACCCTTTTGCCTAAAGTCTTGATTGTTTATAAATTTATAAAACTTGAGGGAATGAGGATGCTTTCTATTATGATTCTTTTCAGCGAAATCAACTTGAAATGATTACTTTAAATCAACTTGTGCCAGCGAATCGTGAAATGGAGGCTGCCATTGACTTCTTTTTCATTTATGATTTGGTGAAAGGTATGTATTCAGAGGTAGGACGCCAAAGTATTGATCCAGTTATATCAGTTAAACCGCCCTTTGGGTGAACTATTAATGTACTCCACGGCTATCGTGAGTACAAATCTCCAAAACACATCTGTGCAACATCCTCATCTTTATCACAGTGTACAAAAAGAATATCTGGCAAACATATGTGGAAGAAGCACATCATCTGCGTCATCATTAAGATGTAAAAACTATATATGCGAAACGTAAAGAAACGATTGATCGTGTATTCGCATATGCAAAAGAATGGTATGCAAAAATTGTCGATGCAGGCGATGCTTACTTTCGCTGCGATTTTTTTAAAAAAGATGGCCAATTGGACATAGTAAGGTCCAAAAAATGGCCTAACCTAGTGGGTTTGTAGAGCCCCAATCTCTTATTTTTAGGCGGAAATTTAAAGGGAATTTCAAAAGGGGTTCGGAATTTTTTAATTCCGGACCCTTTTGTCTACAAACTGAGAAGAGCTTGACATTTAATGCAAGTCCTTCTTCCTTTTATTCATTTGATTTTATAAACTTCTTTATATTTATCTTCAAGATACTTTATTAAATACTGAACATTCAGGCCTTCCCCTGTCGTTTCTTTCAAAATCTCCAAAGGTTTTTTTGCTTTTCCATATTTATGTATCTTTTCATTAAGCCATTCCCTGATTGGCGCAATATCCCCCGCTTCCAACAGTCCATCAAAATCAGGCAAATCTTTAAGCATCGCTTGCTTGATTTGGGCTGCATACATATAGCCCAATGCATAAGAAGGGAAATAACCAAAGCTGCCATCTGCCCAGTGTACATCTTGCAACACGCCCATGGCATCATTTTCAGGAACTATTCCCAAATAATCCTTGTATTTTTCATTCCAGACTCCCGGTAAATCCTTCACTTCAAGTTCTCCATTAAAGAGAGCCTTTTCCAGTTCATACCGAATCATTATATGCAGAGGATACGTCAGTTCATCTGCTTCAATACGGATGAACGATGGTTTCGATTCGTTAATGCCCCGGTAAAATTCATCCAGCGTCACGTCATTGAATTGTTCGGGGGCATATTCTTTTAATAAGGAGAATTTATTTTTCCAGAAGCTATGGTTCCGTCCAATGAAGTTTTCGAAAAATAAAGATTGTGATTCATGGATCCCCATGGATGTCCCGGAATCAAGAAGTGTTCCGGTTAACTCATTGGCGATATTCTGTTCATAAATGGCATGTCCACATTCATGAATGGTACCAAAGATTGCCCCCCTAAAATCATTTTCATCGTATCGGGTCGTCACCCGGACATCGCCCCTATTTATTCTAATTTCGAAAGGGTGAACCGTTTCATCCAGCCTGCCAGCCTTGAAATCGTATCCTAGCTGTTTTAGAATTTCCAAGTTGAGTTGATGCTGTTTTTCTTTAGGAAATTCTTTATAAAGGAACCCTGTTTCAGGTCTATGTTCGCTTGTTGCAATCTGTTTTACCAAAGGAACGATTCTCGACCGAAGCTCACTGAATACGCTGTCAAGTACATCTACAGTCATGCCTGGTTCATACATATCCAAAAGGGTATTATATTTCGTCCCTTCATATCCCCAGTATTCTACAAACCTACGGGTATACGCTACAATTTGCTCCAGATAAGGTTGAAATAAAGAAAAATCAGCTTTTTCCCTTGCCTCTTCCCATGCACTTTCAGAACGCGATTGTAAAATGACGAATTCCTTATATTCGTTAGCAGGAATTTTCTTATTCCTTTCAAAATCTTTCTTACACTCTTGCACCATTTTATTAGTCGTTTCACTAAGAGGCTCCATCGAAAGTTCTGCAATGAAGGATTCCATTTCTTTACTTGTGCTCATATTAAACACCTCGGAGGAAAGCACCCCGATAACTTCGGAACGCTGCTCAACACCCTTTTTCGGTGCACCTGTACGCAAATCCCAAAAAATTAACGCGAGTGCTTCATTATACGCCGAGATTTTCTTTACATATTCTTTAAACTCTTTTTCTATCAGATCGATACCCTTTTTTGTCATATTCACTGCTCCTTCCAACTACACTTTACCATATTATACAAAAATCATTCCTATCAGAACCACTCCGATTAACAAATTAAAATAAAAAAAGAACCAAGGGGCACCTTGGCTCTTTTTAATGGATAGAATGGAGTTAAAGCGTTACAGGAAGAATGGATACAATCTTCTCTTTAACCTGCTCCGAAATATCCTTATCAATCAAAATCTGGACTGTCCCCGAATCATTGCTCGTCCTGATCAAACGCCCTATTCCTTGGCGCAAGCGAAGGAGCATGTATGGAAGGTCCACTTCTTCAAATGCGTCGGTAACCGAGTTGCGTTTGGCCTCGAAAACTGGATCGCGCGGCGGGAATGGCAGGGAGTGTATCACAACATTTTGTAATGAAGGCCCTGGAACATCAAGCCCTTCCCATAAATGATAGGAGAATAGGACAGATTGCTCTTCCTCTTGGAACTTTTTAACCAGCTCGCTGATTTCCGCTTCCCCTTCAAAATAAAATGGATAAGAAGACATTGGGCAGTTTTCCTTGAACCAATGCAATTCTTCTTTTGACTGGAACAACACGAGTGTTCGACCTTCATTTTCCTCAATTGTCTTCATCGTATATTGAAGTTTAGCCAATTGATTTCCATTTTCGAAGGCAGGCATGTTCATTTTCATGACTTCATCGTAATCAAACGGTGATTCAACGGAGAAGCTGTCATACTTTTCTATCCCTAAACTATCTGCAATGTATTGGAAGGATTTATTATCCGATAATGTTGCCGATGAAAAAATGTAAGGGATTTTTTTAGAGAATACCTGTTCAGACAAAATATCCTGTACGAGCCTTGGCATGATGACCAATGTTTTGGTCATTTCATTTTCTTCAAACCAGGAAACGGCCTGTTCATCCTTTACAAATAGAGAAAGGGAGTAGCCCAGCTGCTCTAAATATTCTTCCGTCACTTTTAAATCATAATCATTGATCGTGTACATTTCCGCTTCAAAAACTAGGTTCTCCTCTAATTCCTCAACCTTTTTGTGAAGCTTATGGGCAAAGCTTGTAATTTCTTTGGACATTGGGATTTCATAACGATTAGATCCGCTGACATGTATCGCTTTTTCATCCAACAAATCAAAAAATTCTTCATTGATATCAATTAAATCCTCAATGATGTATAAGGTTTCTTCACGAACCTGATTGGCTGTAAGCAATTCTAAAACCGAGGCAAGGGTTTGTTCCCCAACTTTATAAGTTAAAGCCTTTTGAGCAGCAAATTCCAATAAGTGACCTTCATCAAAGACAACGCAGCTATGATCTGGCAGCAATGGTAACTGTCCTTCACGCTTACGCTTTTCCTTGGTCCATACATGCTCCATGAAGAAGTCATGTGAACAAATGATCAAATCACTTGATTTTCGATAGTGGTCCCGTGATAGGGTTTGCCCGCATCGATGTCGTTTATCACAAGTGAAACAGTTTTGGAGTTGATCCCAGCCAACTTTAGACCAGTCTTCATCATTTAAATATGGGTACTGTTTACGGTCCCCATATGCTGTATAGGCGTTCATGGATGAGTTATCATGGACAAACTTGGGAAGTTCATCATATAGTTGATCTATTCCCTCTGAATCTTCATGATTCACTGCGTAATCCAACTTCTTTAGACATACATATTGATCGTGGTATTTGGCAAGCCGAACATCCACTTCAATACCTAAAGCATTCTTGATTTTTTGGATGTCGCCTTCCTCTTTGACCAGCTGTTCAATCAACGTTTCATCTGCACACGAAATAATGGCCGGTTTATTCGTATATCTCGCATAACAAATCGCATATAGTAAATAGACCAATGTCTTACCGGTCCCTACCCCTGCTTCAGCAAAACTTACATTCTTTTCCTTAAAGGCTTTTTCTAACTGAAATGCCATGAAGATTTGTTCGTCACGCAGCTCAAATCCTTTTTCGGGAAGAATATCGTAAAAAACATCACCGATCCATTCTGAAAGCTTATCGTAAAAAGAATCTTCCTTTGTTACCGAAAAAGGCAGTGTTTTAAGCATCCTGGTCTCCCCTTTTATCTATCATCAGTGTATAGAATTCGAATCATTATAATCTTAGGCAAAAGTATATTATCCTTTATTTCACATTAATAGTCAAGATATTTACCAACCATTAGAAAATGAAACGTTATTATGTATGTTTTTTCTATGCATGCTGCCTGGTTGCCCCATTCGTAAAATAAAAGACAGGCTCCAAAAGAGAGCCTGTCTGTAAATAATATAGGGTTGAATTAAGCTTTGTTTACGTTTGATGCTTGTGGTCCACGTTGACCTTGTTCTACATCAAATGTAACGTCTTGGCCTTCTTCAAGAGTTTTGAAACCTTCGCCTTGGATAGCTGAGAAATGTACGAATACATCGTCTCCACCTTCACGTTCGATGAATCCAAAACCTTTTTCTGCGTTAAACCATTTTACTTTACCTTGTTCCATTTTTGTTGCCTCCTAGTGTGTTCTCCACACATTATATTACTATCCTTGTTCAAAAGAATATTAAGGTATTCCTTAAATCTGAACAAAAATAATTCATTATTAGAATAACAGAAAAGGAAATGATAAGCAAGACTGGAACCTATTATGAATAAATCGTCCTGACTAGCAAAATCCTCCGTTATATTCTACCTACTTATTCACCTTGAGGCTGTCTTGGCGGCCTTTTCCCCCAATATTGATAAAGGTCAGCACGGATGAAACCATTGAACAATTTCCTTTTTTTCGTTGCAGGCTTACCATAATGCTGTTCGAAGTCAGGGTTGGAGGTAATCATGTATACTGACCATGTATCAAGCTTCTTGAAGGCTTGGCCCATTTCCCTATACATCTGCTCAACCGCTTTTTTCTCACCAAGACGTTCTCCATAAGGCGGGTTCCCGACAATGACACCATACTCTTTCCTGGTCGAGATATCCCTCACCTGCATTTGTTTGAATTCAATCAGATCACCAAGACCGGCTTCAAAACTATTAGCTTTAGCTATATCGACCATTCGATGGTCAATATCACAACCGGTTATGTCCAAGTACTGATCATAATCGGCTAAATCTTCAGCCTCGATCCGTGCTTCATCCCAAACCTTGCTGTCCATCCATGACCAAGTTTCAGATACGAATTCCCTATTAAACCCCGGTGCTATGTTCTGACCAATTAAGGCCGCCTCGATGGGAATCGTTCCAGATCCACAAAATGGATCTATGAAAGGTTTATCCGCTTTCCAATTGGTCAGCATGATTAACGCAGCCGCCAATGTTTCTTTAAGAGGTGCCTCCCCCTGCCCGGTTCGATATCCCCGTTTATGCAAACCTGCACCTGAAGTGTCTATGGTAAGTGTCACAACATCTTTTAAAATAGATACTTCAATTTTAAACAAAGGACCAGTCTCGGCAAACCAAGACACTTGCTTGTATTTACTTTTCAATCTATCAACAATTGCCTTTTTGACAATTGCCTGACAATCAGGGACACTGTAAAGCTTTGACTTAACGGATTTTCCACTCACGGGAAACTCGACATCGGCCGATAAGTAATCTTCCCAATTCAATGCCTTTGTTTTTTCAAACAACTCATCAAATGAATATGCTTTAAATTCCGCGACTTTAATTTTCACCCTATCGGCAGTGCGCAACCATAAATTAGAGCGGGCAATGGCGGATTGATCACCTTTATACGTGATTTTACCATTTTCGACTTGACAATCGTAACCAAGATCCCGAACCTCCTTGGCAACAATTGATTCCAATCCCATTGCTGATGTTGCGATAATATCGAATTGTTTCATTAATTCTGCACCTTCTTTCCATTAATCCAAATCAATGGCACCTTTTCACGAATTTCTTCATTTATGTATTTTAGAAGCAGGCATTGATTTTTTACATGTAAACCTTATTTAAAAGGTCCACCGCCTTTTATCTTGTCGTTAGAATTCTTCATTGTTGGCCTAGCTACTATCATGATCATATAGCGGGAACATCTATGGATTACCGTGAAATAAAAGCTTTACTCTATTATCACTGCACCTTAAGATAATCGCTGCAATTATATGCTTGAAATCATCCAAACCAATTATGTATGGTTCCCATCCATAATCCACCTTCATTTTTAGGGCTAACAGAAGAGTTAAGGAACCTTTATAAATAGGATACCCAGAATCAAGGAAATGCTTAACATTCCAACACTATTTTTAAAAACGTTTCCGAAGACTTCATTCAAGCCATTTTCTTTCCGCTGGACACTTTTCGAATGGAATGAAAAACTTGCCAAGTTCTTAGTTTAACACAGCGGAGTTTCCGAAAACGAAAAATAAAAGGAAATGCCCAATCTTTTTATATTAGGGCAATTTCCATAAACAAAAACTCTCCTTTTAAAAGGAGAGTTGTGCTTTTGGTGTAATATGATAACGTTTTGTAAGCCATGTTTTGTTCCTCAGTACTGCAAGCGACTCGCGTCTCGTACTTCGGCGGTAATCATCTATCTACAGAAGCATGTGCTCCTGTCCTTCTCCTCGTTCATTTCCAAGGAAGAAAGCGCCCCTACCATTAATTTGGGTTTCTCGCTCGTGGGGTTTACCTCGTTCCACCCTTTACATTTCTGTAAAGGCTACGTCACTGTGGCACTTTTATAGGTATTCATGCCATATCCAAAAGGACTTAGGCATTTTCCCAGCCGTCAGCAATCCAAGATTGCTGCCCAAGCTTATTTTTTCGCCAGGCACGAACACTACGGACATCGCAGTCCGTGCGAGCATGGACTTTCCTCTACTGCATAAATGCAGCAGCAATTACCCAAACGTTAACATAACATAATTGATTATACTCCATTATTCATGAAAACACAATACCAAAATAATTTTTACTTTTACAATGCAAAACCTCAATCAAAAAGCTTGTTACCAAAAACGTGCTTTTCCAAGTTGGATAACCGTTTAAGGATGTCAAAGTTAGTGGTTCCCGGGGTGGCACTTGGAGCAGGTTGATTTGGACGTTTTGTACTCTCATCGGCTTGTTTTTTCAATTTAAGATTTTCTTGTTTAAGATCTTCAATTTCCTGATGGAACACTTCATAATCTTTAATGATCAGATCCAGGAATTGATCCACATCTTCGGGTTTATACCCGCGCATGGCTGTTTTAAAATCTTTTTCAAGAATATCTTTAGCCGTTAATTTTATCTTATCGGATAGCATAAGACTTCACCTCAATACTTTCGCCAATACAATCGACTTTTTATTATTTTTTCAAATCTGCTTGGGTTTGTCAACGAAACACCTTTTTGTATCTTACTGTTTCAGTGAACGGTATGTATTCCCATTAAAACTGTATCTAAATTTCATAATAATATGATTATGCTTTAGAAACAACTTTTAATCCATAATTATTTTCTCTCATTCTTCGGACCAGCTCGCTTCTTCCGCAGCCGATTGCAAATCATCAAAGTTTATCTGAAAGATGGGGTATGGCTGTGTTTCAGCTTTTTTCAACGCTTCGAAATAAGGATATCGGGCTGATCCTTCTTTTTCGGCTTCGAAAATGATGAGCATGGCATCGCTTTTATGGACCATATACCTATTTTTGATTTTAAGCTGTTCGGGCCCTTCATATGGTTTGTTAAAAATCGATTCAACAAAATCGGCACGGGCCAATATGGATCGGTAAAACTCTTGATTCGTTTCATTCCATGACTCTTCCTGTTTCAGGAAAGGAGTAAGCACACCTAATTTAAGCTGATGAAATTCTTCCTGTAATTCGAAAACCACTTCGGCACCCCATAGTTCCGTACCCAACTGACCTGAGATGATCACCCATTCCAGCCCATCTTCCACCAATGGCAGGAGACGCTGTTTCATCGCTTTTTTTATATATTTTACGGCTTCATGGTCATTTTTAAATATACCGAATTCAAAAGCTTTGTAGCCGGTCATATACAAAACCTTCATTGCATAGTCAATCTCCCTTTTAACATGATTATGTAAGAAAACAAGGGCTTAATAAGCCCTTATTTTTTAGTATCCAAAATGCCTAGGCGGACAGCCTGGGTTATGTGGCGGCCTTCCACAGATCAAGTGTTGATTATAGCACTCGTTCACAACGGATTGAGTATGCGGGAAATAATGCTTAAACGTGTTTACATGTTTATTGACATTTGTAGTATGTGATGGATGAACGACAGGAATCACTGTGTTCGATACATTCGTATTGACATATTGCTGTGTTGGAGAGACTTGCGCTGGGGCAACTTGAGATGGAGATGTTTGTGTTGGACCATATTGCGCTGGAGACACAGCCGATGGACCATATTGCGCTGGAGACACAGCCGATGGACTATAGGCTCCCATTACGTTAGAGTTTTTACCGGTTGACGCCCCCATTACGTTATTGGGGTATTTACCGGTTGATGCGCCCATTACGTTATTGGGGTATTTACCGGTTGATGCGCCCATTACGTTATTGGGGTATTTACCGGTTGATGCGCCCATTACTCCAGGTGCGTTCCCGTATGCTCCCATTACATTGTTGGATACTCCCATTACATTGGGTTTATTTCCTCCACAATTACGAAAAAACATTTATAATACGTCCCCTTTCATCATGATAAGTTTAGTCTTACCATTACAGACTATGAAAAAAAGGGGATACGTGTACTGATGAAATGACCTAATTATACAGAATAAGTATAAAACGATGTATGGCTGTCGATAAGTACACTATTATATGAATGCTATTTCTTCAAATGTACTGAGGGTAATTTTCTACAAAAAGGAATAGAGACTGTCTTTTAATGAAGTAAATAAAACAATCGTTAAACAAAGGACAACAAAAAATAGAAATAAAGTCGTTTTATACATTTCTTCGCTCCGCTTTCACCTTGAATTTATGATGTAAAGGAATGAAATGAACGCTTCCGAATTTCACCCTCAACTCTTTTCATTTTACACATAATAGTTGAAGGCTACAATAATTGTATACATATTTTTTATTTTCATCCTTTAGCACTAAAAGACCATTTCAATTCCCATATTTTATACAGAAATACCCTTAGATTGCTCTTTCTTTTCGAGCCGCTGGATCCTCTTTTCCAATTCCAACTGTTTTTTCCCTGGCAAGGTCCCTTCCCTCACCATTTCTTGATGGGCGATTATTGAACATTTTAGAGCAAGACCGACTTCCTTAAATTGATGTTCGTATAATTTTGCACATTCAATCTGCGCCTGTATCCTTATTTGCACCTTCCCTTTTAAGGCGACTTCCTTCCAAATTTCCAACGCTTCATTGAATTGTTTTTGCTTCTTTTTCTGGAAGGCTAAGGCATGGCCAGCTATTATCCGCTCTTCCTCATTACCCGCTTCCAATATTTTTTGATATGTCTCAACTGACTCCTCTTTTTTTCCCAAATAGTCGAGCCATCGTGCAATCTCCATGGACTCTTCCGTATATCCATCGATTTGGAGGATTTTTCGGGACAAATGAATATACAATGTGATCAGTGATAGGATATCCCATTCATTATGCTTCATGATCCCAAACAGAATTTCCGGATTCTTCCTCTCAACAAAATCAAAATATATCATCGGTGCCAAATATCCAGGAATATCATCCTCTCTTTGTACACCTAGAATATCTGTTTCGACCGCAGATAATTTCACTCGCTCCAATTTGTTTCTCCAAAGGCGTCTTGAAGCATGATACAAATCGAAATGTCCGAACTCCGGTAGTTTTGGTACATGTTCTTTTATCAAGGTATGTCTTGTTTTTAGCTGAGGCCAATCAAAGGATTTACCATTATATGTGACAAGGGTTTCGTAATTGATGTTTTCCAGAAAGCTTTGATAAAGCGGGATTTCACTTCCAGGCTGCGGAAGGATATGTTGCTTCACGACAACTTCTTCACCTTCTAAATACGCATAGCCAAGTAAAAAAATGGTATTGCCCGCTCCGCCTCCAAGCCCTGTCGTTTCCGTATCGAAGAAAAACAGATCTTCACTTTTAACGCCCTTGGCGGAGAGTGGATGCTCCAATGAAGCTTGATTCCACTCTTTTACGACCTTTTTCAGCTCGGAAAATGCATATAAGCCGTGTTTGTGATTTATAGGGTAGCGGACTTCCCTAATGAAACAATAGTCACCATCGAAATGAAAGGAAACGGTATCGTTCTCCAGCCACTTTTCAAAGTAAGGAATTTCTTCATTCTCTTTCTGGTCAATTACTTCTATAGGAGAAGTATGTTTCTCTAGGTTCATATGGGTTTTCATACGGTTTAGTTTATTTTTTAAAGACATGAAATTACACCTCTTTTCACGGATCACTGTAATCTATTAATGTTTTTGCTTACAAAATTGACCTAATAATTGTTTGGCATCACTCTTGGCTGTTTTCGTTGCGGATTCCGTTCCGATACAGGAGGGACAGCCGCTTTCACAAGTGCAATTCTCGATCATTGATATTGTTTCCATCAGGATGACTTCAGAGTTTTCATATACTTTATCACTTAACCCTATGCCACCCGGATAACTATCATAGATGAAAATGGTCGGTTTTTCATTATGCGCTGCCTTAACCTGCGGATACACATGGATATCATGCGGATCGCACATAACATATAGCGGAATCATGTAATTTAGAGCATGGGAGGCTCCTATCATTCCTTGTTCTATTCGATTTTCGTCCCAATTGAATATATCAGAATCCATGGAAAGCATGGCCGAACTCGTATGCAGCTCCATCTCCGGAAGACTGATTGGTCCTGACCCAATATTTTCATGAGTTTCGAATTTGATTTTCTTGAAGATCGTAGGCATTGCCCGGATTGCAACATCACCAAAAGCAGCTGCTGTGGAAGCGAAAGATCGCTGTTTATCGACTTCCAATACAGACAACTGGACAGCAAGGTTAGCATCCGTATAATAGTCGACATTGACTTCTCGTACATAAGCTTTCTTTTCATCCCAATCAAGTTCTTCCACCTGAAATTGAATTCCCTGGTGCAAATAAATGGCTTCATCGTGGAGAAGGGTCATTGCACTGAACGTATCCATTTCCCCGATGACCCGATTAACCGGTGCATTCGTTTGGTCGATGATCACGACATTTTCCTGTGCGGCTGAACGCAGGCTGATATTGCTTGCGGGAAAAGCATCATTCATCCAATGCCATTTGTCCCCATTCAAGTGCAAGACCCTTTCATCTGTAAGGAATTCAAGAACGTCCATAATCTCTGTTTTCCCAAATGGATCGCCTTTTTTAAATGGCAGCTCATATGCTGCACATTTCACATGATCAACCAGGATCAAAAGATTATCCGGATTGATTCTTGCCGTTTCTGGATTTCTGGTAAAGAAATAATCGGGATGCTGTACGATATATTGATCAAGGGCACTGGAACTGCCAACCATGATGATCAATGCTTCACCATGTCTTCTTCCTGCCCGTCCCGCCTGTTGCCAGGCACTCGATATGGATCCGGGGTAACCAGTCATTATGCATACCTGAAGCTGGCCTATATCGACACCCAACTCAAGTGCATTTGTGGATACCACTCCATAAATGGAACCATCCCTGAGGCCTTGTTCAATTTCCCTACGCTGTGTTGGCAGATATCCGCCGCGATAGCCCCTGATTGATTTTGGCCCCAATTGCTTTGACACAAGTTCCTGTAAATATGTCAATAGAATTTCCACACGAACCCTGCTTCGCGCAAAAACGATAGTTTGAATTTTATTTTTCAAAAATTCATTTGCCAGCTTCCTGACTTCCAAAACCGCACTCCTGCGTATGTTCAGCGGTTTATTGACTATTGGGGGATTGTAAAACACAAAATGCTTTTTCCCACTCGGGGCTCCGTTATTATCGATAAGGACCATTTGTTTTTCCGTAAGCTCTTCTGCTAACTCTTTTGGGTTATTGATCGTTGCGGAAGTACAGATGAATACAGGGTCACTTCCATAAAAATTGCAAATCCTTTTTAACCTTCTAATGACGTTGGCTGTATGACTTCCGAAAACGCCGCGGTAAATATGAAGTTCATCGATGACCACATACTTCAAGTTTTCAAATAAAGAGACCCATTTCGTATGATGGGGCAGGATTCCTGAATGGAGCATATCAGGATTGGTGATCACGATATGTCCGGCCTGGCGGATTTTTTGCCTGATATTTGAAGGTGTGTCCCCGTCGTATGTATAACTATTTATTTCAGCATCCATTTCATGGATCATTTCATTCAATTCGCTTTTTTGATCATAGCTCAGTGCTTTTGTCGGAAAAATATAAAGCGCCCTGGTTTTTTCATCTTCCAGTATTTTTTGAAGGACCGGCAAATTATAGCATAATGTTTTACCAGAAGCTGTAGGTGTGACCGCTACAAGGCTATTGCCGCTGACAGCAGTATCAAATGCAGATGCCTGATGGGTATACAACCCATTTATTCCCCGTATTTCAAGAGCATGCTTGATCTTATCATTCATTGCATCGGGAAAAGGAACATGTTTTGCCTCTTTTGCTTCAATGACTTGCCAATGTACTATATTATCTTTAAAATCTTCATTTGTTTTTAGATCCTTGATGACTTCTAATAAATTTTTTCGCAGTTTCATTTAACCACCTCATACTCCTATTCTACCGAATGAACGTTCTATGCAAAAGGGAAACTATTTCCTATTCAAAAAAAAAAGCTGGAAACGTCAACATCTCGTTTCCAGCCCGGTCATTTTTTTCATTTAATTTTTCTCGACAAAGCGAATGATTTCTTCGATTAGTCTGCCTGGAGCTTCCAACATTCCCATATGGCCGCTGCCCTTAAGTATTACTTCATTGATATGGCTCCCTTTTACTGAAAAGGTTTTTTCAACGGGAATCACCTTATCCTGTTCACCTGCAACCAAAAGGACAGGCAACTTCGTATCTTTGAGAACATGATTTCTGTCTACTCTGTTCCTCATGGCATGTAAAGACCCTATCGCACCAATTTCACTTGTTTTATATCCGATTTCCTTTGTATGTTCAATATTGGGATCATCGGAATTAGCGAAAAGCTTTGGTATAAGTCCGTCAATGAAAGCAGGGATTCCCTCACTTTCGATTTTCTCGACTGATTTTAAGCGTCCCGCCTTACCAGTCTCATCATCCGGGAAAGCGGTGGAATGTACCAATGAAAAACCAGACAATTTCCCAGGAAACCTTTCTGCGAATGCCAAGGTGATATATCCCCCTAGCGAATGACCAAACATATATACCTGTCCGATTTCCAGTTCTTCCAAAAATGATGCAATATCAGCAGCCATATCTTCAATCGAGAAAGATTCCCCTATTTCTTCACTTGCACCATGTCCCCGTAAATCAACGGCAATTACCCGATATTCTTCCTTTAATCCAGCAATGATGTCACTCCAATATTCATGGCTTCCGCAAAATCCATGGATAAACAACAATGTTTCCTTTCCTTTCCCGGTATCTATGTAGGAAAGCTTGCTATCTGTCATATTAATCCCTCATTTCCTTTATTAATCATTCAGTACCGTTATTCCCTTTGGACCTGAATCTGAAACCCAACAGTCCATTCACATTTCTTCATTCCTCACATAGCTTATAGGCAAAGGAATTTTTTAGAAAGGAGCACCGTGATGACCTCTTCTGAAAAAAATAATAATCGGAATCGAATAGAACCCTTTTCCCATTTCATTAACAAAATGGATCGGCTGTTTTCCGAAAGGCCTCCTAAAGGCATGTTGAAATCTCTTGACGATTTCTTCGGTTCGGCGAAAGAACGCAGCTTTCCGGTTGATATTCACGAAACGCATTCAGAATATACCCTTACTGCCACCTTGCCCGGAATTCCACGCAGCCAAATATCAATTGATGTACTGGCCCATGCCGTAACCATATCTGCAAAGCATGTAGATAGAAAGCATAAAAATCAAGGATTGTTCCAAAAGGAAGTTTCAGCCGGTACTTTTTCAAGAACCATTTCCTTTCCAAAACCGATTGATGAAGCAAATGTGACCGCTCGACATCGCGATGGCATCCTCACGCTTCACCTACCCAAAATCAGGGGGAATCGGATTGAAATCCATTAGGCATGAATAAAAGCAGACTTAAAAAAGTGGCTGGTCACTTGTAAGTCTGCTTTTTTCTTTTATTCACCATCTATGCCTTGAAGAAGCCCCCTACTCCTTTGACCATTGAAGATACTTGGGAAACTGTATTCATCATTTGTCCAGCTGTATTCATCATCTTCGTTATATCCATGGAGCCATCTTGTGTTTTAAATTGATTCATGACCGATTTGAAACCCGATGGCTGGGGTTTTTGCATGAACTGCTGCTTTGGATATGGATTATGAGCCTGCTGCTGACTTTGCGGAGGTCTTTTAGCTGGCTGTAACGGATTTGCGAACGGACTAAAAGCTTGCGGATGAAGATTGGACTGGATTGGCTGCATTTGTGCCATTGGCTGCATTTGTGCCATTGGCTGCATAACACTGTTGCCCGGATAAGCTCCCACAGGCATCGCCTGCTGCGGGACTGGTTGAAATGGGTGATATGCTGCCTGCTGATAAGGATCATGATATGGCGTCACATAGCCCCCTGTATCCTGGTGATGATATGGATACATAAATGGTTGTTCAAGATTATGATCATTTGGCGGAGGATACGGCATTGGCTGTTGGTATCCTCCCCAATTTTCCGGCATTGATTGAGGAAACTGTCCTTGATTTGGGGAGATTTGGTTATAACCGGATCTCATCATGTCAATGAGCCCTCCTCTTTTTCATTACATGGTTCTGATAATATATGAAAAAAGAAGGAATAAAGTGTAGGTGTTTTTATGATAAAATCCGATCGATTTCCGTTTTTACATTATTAAGGATGAATTCGATCGACTGGACATGGCTTTTAAATCGCTTATAACTTGTTTTAGGAAAAAATGCCTGAACGGCCACATCAGAAAGGTTATGGGCGGTTTGTTCGATTTGCTCGGGGAAAAGATGCCTAAATTCGGTTTCTTTCATCCACTCCTTCATTCCGGTTTCCCATTCGATGCATACGGTCATGACCTGATCTGCAAACGGCTTTACTTCCGAAAAGAAATCCTTTTCCTTTCCTTCCAGGCGTACACCCTCATAAATATCATCTGCCTGGTCCGTATATTTAATCAATTGTTCTGTTAATAGCTGCAGTTTTTCTTTTTGCACAATATATTCCTCCGTACATTTGTTTCCCTTAGTATAATCCAGTTCTTCATAAAATGAAATTCCTGCGGATTATACGTGCAATTCAGTGAAAACCTTGTGTTTTATAATTGTTTTTTCCGGAACAATGGAAAAGGAGTGGTTCACACCTTCAGCATTCACCCAATAATCCTCGGCTTTCTCAATGGCTTCCTGGGCTTCATTAACTAATGTATATTGTTCCGCCCATAGTTTACACCGCACTGTATTTACAGTTTCCCCATATGAAATTTCCAAACGATCCAGGCTGGTACTGATCTCAGCTATCATCCTTAATATCTCTTCTGTTGCGACACTTTTATTGACCATGCTGATCCCTCCCATTCTTTACCTGTACTATTCTTTTTTTTATCTGAAAGCCCTTCATGACTGACAAAACTAGAAGCGAATCGGCAAAGAAAGTGCAATTCACTTAATTTATTATGCCCTTCGACAACAATGGCAGAATGAAGAATGAAGTTTTAAACAAGAATACAGACAGGAGGTGATTTTATGCAGTCGAATGAAAGCAGACAGCAGAAAAACGAAAAACGACAAAAGCCGCCCACTAAAAAGGCAGGAACGGGAAACCCGAAACTTAGTGGAGAAAACCGCCCCTCTACGTAAGTAATAAATACTGAACGATAAACAGGGAAGGCTTCATCGACGCCTTCCCTGTTTCCTATTATAAAATCCAATTTTTGATTATTGCTGCCGTGTGCAGCTGTTTTTGTTTATGATCATACCATTCCGTCAAATGCGGGTCTTCTTCCCATTTAGGTTCAATGAACCATTTTTTTTTAACCTTTTTTTTCATATCCCATTGCTCTGTCTCCCCTGCTTGATGATGAATCAATGGATATACTCCTCTCAGCATCGGGGTTTCATGGTACCTAGGCTTTTTTCGATATTGTTCATAATCATATCTGGCACCCGTTGGTTCAGTCCTGCAGGAGAATTCATAAAATAGTGGAAATAAACCTTCAGAAAATAAAAGCCCAGCCAACCTTTTCCCCAATTCAATCCTTTTATCGATATTTCTAAAATGCGAAACGGACGAGCCATACAGTTCTCCATTGCAAGTAGGAAATAGAATGGTGCTAAAATGCATCCAGTCCTGCAGGAAAAATAGCAGAGAATGAAAAACGAAGGATTGCTTTTTAATAACCGGTTCTTCAATGATGTTTTGTTCATTTATGATAAGCGCAGTGACTAATTTTTCACGATTTCCATGTTTCCAAAAGGAATACCATTCGTTCTTCATGAATTTGGTAATAAAAAAATACTGACATAAGTGAAACAATGGACGTCCATATTTCGTCGAATAATGATAGAGAAGTAATTGCGGATATGCATCTTGGAATATTCTCCAGTTGGCTTCTTCATACGTTAGGAATAATTGACGCCTGTATTTAAGGCCAAGTAAATTGGAAAACCAAATCCCTTCAAGATCACACATATTCCAGCCTGCATTCCTGGAAACCATCCCGGCTAAAAAAGACCATTGTATTTCTGGATGGATTCTAAAAAATTGTTCATATGCTTTCGTTCTTGATATATTATCCCTATTCCCTTTTACAGTTTGGGCTTTTATGGATTGGAGCAACTGCTTTTCCGTCTTTAACATTCGCATCTAGCCTTTCTATAGCAATGAATTGTGACATATAGTTGTACATAAATCCTATCGTTCTAAGAAACAATTCTTTTTATTCACATTTTGGATTCTTTTTTTGCTAATATAGATAAGTGAAAAAAAGGAGGGGTAAAAGTGGCATTTCATTATCCCAACGGACGAAGATTTGTACCGCAGGCTATGGAAGAAAAGAAAAGTCCACTAAAAAAAATCAGTTACAGCAACCGGGGAAAAACATTGGAAGACGATTTGAACGAAACCAATCAGTATTATTTAGCACACGGCATTGCCGTCATCCATAAAAAACCGACACCCATACAAATTGTCGATGTCCACTATCCGAAAAGAAGTGCTGCAGTCATTAAAGAAGCTTATTTCAAACAAGCATCGACCACCGATTATAATGGTGTTTATAAAGGAAAGTACATTGATTTTGAGGCAAAGGAAACGAAAAACAGCAGTTCCTTCCCGCTAAAGAATTTTCATGACCATCAAATTGAACATATGAAGCATATCGTTCAGCATGACGGAATTGCGTTTGTCATCATCCGGTTTTCCGCAATGGATGATATATATTTAATGAGTTCCGAACAACTGAGTTTTTATTGGAAGAGAATGAAAGAAGGCGGACGCAAATCTATAACTCTTCAAGAGGTTGAAAGCAGTTCACGAAAGATTACTCTTGGCTTTCAACCGAGAATTGACTATATTAAAGTAGTAGATTCGCTCATCTCAGAAAATTTTTAGTTTTTTAGAAAGGCAGGTTAGCTGTAATGGCTGAAAAATATAATACTAGAGAAGAACGCCGAAAGCAGGGGCAGACACAAAAAAAGGGACAGAATAAAAGTCCTCAAAAGCCAACCAATATGCTTAAGCGGATTTTCCTTATACTTGTAACAATCGGAATAATAGGCCTGGTTGCCGGAGGAGCTGCAATGGCTTACTTTATAAGCGACGCTCCAGAACTTGACGAAAAGCTTTTGAAAGATCCGGTCACATCCAAGATTCTCGATGAAAATGGTAAATTACTTGCTGAAATCGGAAAGGAAAACCGGGATTATGTAAATTATGAAGACATACCCGATCTTGTCGAAGAAGCTTTCCTGGCAACGGAAGATTCCCGCTTTTATGAGCATCACGGGGTCGATTTCTTACGTCTGGGCAGTGCCGTCATAGCCAACTTCAAAAATGGATTCGGCTCAGAGGGTGCAAGTACATTGACCCAGCAGGTCATCAAGCGTTCTTATTTAACGCCTGATAAGACCATTAAAAGGAAAGTCCAGGAAATGTGGCTATCCATACAGCTTGAAAGAAAGTATACAAAAGAAGAAATTTTCGAAATGTATGTGAATAAGATTTTCTTTGCAAACCGTGCCAACGGGATCTTAACTGCATCGCAAACTTATTATGGAAAAGATCTTAACGAATTGAAATTGAACGAAGCGGCCATGCTTGTAGGATTACCGCAAAGCCCAAGCAGGTATGACCCGTATAAATACCCTGAACGTGCGAAAGAACGCCGTGATATTGTCCTGCACTTAATGAACAAACATGGATATATCACCGAAACGGAAATGAAAAATGCACAAAGCATCGATATAACAGAAGGACTTCAAGAAATCGATAAGAGCCAAATCGATACGACCGCATACGATGCATTCATCGATTTGGTAATTGAGGAAGTCGGGGATATGGGTGACTATAACGTCTTTACCGATGGTTTGGAAATCCAAACGACCATTGATAAAGATGCCCAGGAATATGTTTATAACATGTTGAACAGTGATGAAATCATCAATTATCCAAGTAAAGATCTCCAAGCAGGAGTCACATTACTCGATACAGAAACTGGTGAAATTAAAGCAGTGGGCGGCGGCAGGAACACGACAGTTAAACGCGGCTGGAATTATGCAACGGATGCCAAGCGATCACCTGGTTCGACCATTAAGCCGATTCTGGATTATGGTCCTGCCGTGGAATATTTAAATTGGTCCACCTACCACCAAATCAAGGATGAGGAATACACTTACAGTGATGGAACACCGCTTAAAAATGCTTCCGGACGACATTATGGTACTGTAACGACTCGTGAAGCACTGGCACGGTCATTAAATATTCCTGCCTTAAAAACGCTTCAGGCAGTCGGCTTGGACCGGGCACGTGATTTTGCCACTGATCTTGGGATTCCTTTCGACAAGGAAATTACCGAATCGGCAGCATTGGGCGGCGGTAAGGATGTTTCTACACTTGAACTTGCCGGTGCATACAGTTCATTCGGAAACAATGGTATTTATAATGAACCGCATAGTGTGAAAAAGATTGTTTTACGTGATAAAACAACCATCAAAAACAAGACGGATTCAAAACCGGTCATGAAAGATTCTACAGCTTTCATCGTGACGGACATGTTGAAAAGCGTCATGAAAGAACCTTATGGAACAGGAAGGTTAGCCAATATCCCTAGCCTCCCGGTAGCCGGTAAAACGGGGTCAACCAATTTCACACCTGAGCAGCGTGCAGCGAACAACATCCCATCTTCCGGTGTAAAAGATAGCTGGATGGCAGGTTATACAACCAATTATACAGTCGCAGTTTGGGCTGGTTATGATAATGCATCTGGTGAGCAAATGGAATATCTGGGTGAATCATCTCAAAGAATCCCTAAATCCATCTTTAAGAATTTAATGGAACATATGGCTCAATCAAAAGAAACGAAAGACTTTGATCAACCTGACAGTGTTGTGAAGGTTGGAGTCATCAAAGGTTCGAATCCAGCAGTTAAAGCCAATGAATATACACCAAGCAGTAAAATCACTTATGAATATTATGTTAAAGGTCACGAGCCAACACAGGTGACGACAGAATATGAAAAAATCGACTCACCTGGCATTAGCGCTTCTTACAACCAGGAAAGCAATGAAATCAATTTATCATGGTCATATCCTAAAGGTAATGGGAATACCCAATTCGAGGTTAAGATGTCCGTTGATGGCGGCGCACAGAGCGTATTGAAAAAATCGAAGGATACTAGTTTAACGATCCCTAATCCAACCCCTGGAAGTAAATATACTTTCTCAGTGGTAGCTCTAGTGGATAACCAACAAAGTGATCCTGCGAGTACATCTGTCAAAATACCTGCTGAAGCGGCAGTCCCTGAGGATACTGAGGACGAGGAGATTGAAGATCCGGCCGAAGGTGAGGATACGGAACAAGAAACTCCTGCTGAAGGCGAAGAAGATAAACAAGACGAAGACAAAAATAACAATGGCGAAAACGGCAATAACGATAATAACAACAATAATGGCAATAACGACAATAATGACAATGGCAAAAATGATAATAATGGTAATGGTAATGGCAACAATGATAATAATGGTAATGGCAACAACACGGATGACGGAAATGGCAATAATGGAGAGGATGTCGAGGGCGGGGATGATACCACTGACCCTGGAACGGTAGAAGAGGAAAAACCAGTCGAGACCCCTGATCCCGATCCTAATCCGGACCCAGATCCAAACCAAGATACCGAATAAATATATATGAAGATTGACCTAAAAAAACGTCTAAGCTTTTGGCTTAGACGTTTTTTTGGCTGTTCTTATTTTTGATCATGAACTTTACATATTGTTTTTCAAATTCTCGGAACAACTCACTGAGCTGTCTATAAGAATGAAAAAAAGCGGGTCTAGCAAGGATGAAAGAAAGCCTTTCATCCATGTTCACCGGAATATTGTTAAAGGATTGCATTTGGAACCGGATATCATTCAATGCCACTGGCTGCCCATGCATCCAGAAGACTGCTGTTAAAAATAAACCGATCCCCTGCTTCATGAGTCCCAAGGTCTGTCCCGATTTTCGCTCAGAAAATAGCAAACTGCATTCCGAATCAATTCCCTTCCATCTCTCCAGCAGTTCCTTTACATGCATTGCCCCCTTCGTCCAAGGAGCATACGCTTCTACATTATTATAATAAAGTAACTCGTATGGGAAAGACTCGAATGGAACCGTTTCACTCCAACCTGCATATCGTTCTTTTTCCAAGATGGTTTCCTTTTCAGGAAAAAACAAATGATGGACCAATTCTTCAGGGACTTTTAATGATATGGACTGCGTCAATTGGCTTCTTTCCTTTTCATTCTTTTTTTTCCTTCACGGCATAATTCTAGAAGCGGGCAGGTTTCACATCTTGGTGACTGGGCCTTGCAATGATAGCGTCCAAAGAATATCAGGCGGTGATGCGTAACGGACCACTCATCCTTTGGTATCTTAGCCATCAACGTTTTCTCAACGTCGAGGACACTATCCTTCCAACGGCATAATCCCAGGCGCTTGGAAACACGCTCTACATGGGTATCCACAGCGATCGCCGGCACATCAAAAGCAACGGAAACGACTACATTCGCAGTCTTTCTGCCAACGCCAGGCAATTTAACAAGCTCATCACGGTCTCTCGGAACTTCCTTACCGTATTCTTCGATCAGCATGCGCGACAGCTTTTGTATATTCTTAGCCTTGTTACGAAACAAACCGATTGAGCGAATGTCATTTTCCAACTCTTCAATCGGAACGCTTATGTAATCCTCAGGCGTTTTATATTTCTGAAATAAATCCTTCGTCACTTTATTGACTAATACATCCGTACACTGAGCTGACAGGGCAACAGCAACCACCAATTCAAATGGATTGGAGTGATTCAGCTCACAATGGGCATCCGGAAACATTTCACCCATTGTATCCAGACAATATCGAATTTGAGCTTTATTCAACATATTGGTTCTCCTTCAATTTACATTACTGCTCGAGCCAGTTATAGAAAGGCACATCTTTCAATGGTTGTGCAGTTTCCGTTTTTCGGTCCCTCTTTTGATGAACTCTAAATTTTTGTCCTTGCTCCCTTGCCTGTTCCAAGGTTTTAATTCCATTCTTTTTCCACTCGAATAAAATTCGATCAATGTATCGGAAATTCAATTTTCCGGAAATGACAGACTCCCTCAGAGCTGACTTAATGATTTCAGGTTGATGGTCATCCTCCATCCACATTGCCAATGTCTCACATTCAAAGGGAGATAAAGGGCGGCCGAACTCCTGTTCAAAAATCGTATAAAGGCTCTCCCCCGCTTTTTGGATTTCTGCAGACTCTGCCTGTTTCAAAGTTTTCAAGAAACAGTCCATCATTTTTTCATACAGTGGAGACAACGAATATTTTTCCTGTCCGATTTCTTGGCTCCCCTCAACCACCATTTCAACAAATCCCCTTTGGACCAAACGCTGGATCATGAATAGACATTCCGTTTCCTGCAATGTCATTCGGTCAGAAAGTTGGGATGGTGCAGGGAAATGATTACCTTTATCGATGAAGCTTTGCAATTGTAATAAAAGGACCATTTCTTGTTCATTCAGTCCCATTGTACTATAGTTAGTCAACAAAAAGGATGGAATCGTTATCGTTCCTTCCTTAAACCACGCATATAAATGTTCTTTATTCATGTTTTTGGACACCTCTGGTTTAGTATAACATGAATACGGCTCATCGAATAAGTTTATAATTTTAACAAAAAACGGTTATCTGCCAATAGGCAAGATAACCGCTTCACTACGGAATCAAGGATATAATCGATTTAATAGACGTGGGAACGGGATGGTTTCACGGACATGCTCGACTCCACTGATCCATGCCACGGTGCGTTCCAATCCCAAACCGAAGCCTGAATGCGGCACAGAGCCATATTTTCTTAATTCCATATACCATTTGTAAGCATCTTCGCTCAAGCCATGCTCATTGATTCTCTGTTCAAGCAATTCCTGATCATGAATCCGTTCTGAACCGCCAATTATTTCTCCATATCCTTCCGGAGCGATCAAATCGGCACAAAGAACGACTTCTTCCCTGTCAGGATCTGGCTGCATATAGAAAGGTTTGATTTTGGTTGGGTAATGAGTTATGAAAACGGGCTTATCATAACTTTCCGCTATCGCAGTTTCATGCGGAGCTCCAAAATCATCACCCCATTGAATATCATCAAATCCTTGTTCATGAAGGAACTTAATGGCTTCATCATATGTAATGCGCGGGAAAGGAGCTTGGATTTGTTCAAGCTTCGATGTATCACGGCCCAGTGTATTCAACTCAAGCTCACAGTTTTTCAATACGGATTGGATGATGGAAGAAACGAATTTCTCCTGGACCTCCAGGTTTTCTTTAAATTCGATGAAAGCCATTTCTGGTTCAATCATCCAGAACTCGATTAAGTGTCGTCTTGTTTTGGATTTTTCTGCCCTGAAGGTTGGACCAAATGAAAATACCTTCCCAAGTGCCATGGCAGCCGCTTCCATATAGAGTTGACCACTTTGTGAAAGGTAAGCATCCTCATCAAAGTATTTAGTCGCGAACAATTCACTCGTTCCCTCTGGTGCGCTTCCCGTTAAAATTGGGGGATCCACTTTAACGAAGCCTTCTTCATTAAAGAATTCATATGTAGCACGGATTATTTCATTCCGGATTTTCATGACTGCATGCTGCCGTTTTGAACGCAGCCACAAATGGCGGTTATCCATTAAAAATTCAGGACCATGCGCTTTAGGTGTAATTGGATAATCCAATGATTCATGAATGATTTCAATATCTTTCACCTGTAATTCAAAACCGAACGGCGAGCGTTCATCCTTTTGAATGACACCTGTTACATACAAGGATGACTCTTGTGAAACCGATTTCGCACGAGCGAAAATCTCTTCACCCACTTCAGCTTTCACGACCACCCCTTGAATAAAACCAGAGCCATCACGTATTTGAAGGAAAGCAATTTTCCCACTGGAACGTTTGCTGGCAAGCCAGCCTCCAATGGTTACTTCTTGATCGACGAATTTGCTAGCATCTTTTATTGTAATTTTCACGGAATTTACCTCCAAAAATAACTTAACTTACTAATGAATTTACTCTACTTATTATACCCATAGCCCTGCTTACAAGCAAATAAATCAATTGAAGCGGGGGTTCCATGCCTTTTATATCATTCTTATTATGTTTTTTAGTGTATTCGCTAGATTGCATGGTAGTTTACCATTCACGAACACCCGCTCTTATTACAGTAAAATCATCTCGGTATATGTTATCGATGGACTTTTCCATTTCCTAAACAAATTAACGAATGGTAATCATTTTCGCCTTTAACAGGGTTTCAAATGATGCATATAATTGAAAAGCACTTTTAGGATTTCTTATTTGGCAGGAAAGCAGTTCCTCAAGTCTTTTGATCCGATAGCGTAAACCACTCATTGAAATGTTCAATTCTTTCATACTGCATTCAAGATTTCCACCGCATTGGAGAAATACGTAAAGCGTTTTCAATAATTCTTTCATTTTGGGGTCATCTTCCATCAATAAAGGACCCAGCATTTTCTCAGCTTTTTTCAGTACCGCCGGAGTACTCCCAGTATGCATTAAAATGGATAGCAGATCGACTTCTTCGAATTTGATAATATCCCGAGTTCCTTCATTCATATTCAAAGCGGTTAAAGCTTCTTGAAAAATCTCGTGAGCCCGTTCCAATTCATCACTTATTGTACCAAGTCCCACTTTAAAGTTATATCCGCTGAAAACCGTATATAAATGATCGATGCATTCCTTGGTTCGTAATGGGAATTCATTTCCTGGACTCAGCGGTATTAGCAATACGATATGACCATCCCTTAATGCTGTTAAGACGACTTGATTCCGCTTTTTAAAGAAACTATAAATCTCTTCGATGATTTTCTGCTGAATGAAATAGTCATTCTCTGTCCCCCGATTGGAGGAAAAACGATAGCCCAGCACCGCAATTGTGAAAGGATGATCCAATGAAACGTCTAAATACATACTATTTTTGATTATTTCTTCTTTAGAAGCAAACTCTCCATTTAATATTTGTTCAAGGAATAAACCTTTTACCCTTTCAAGCGCTTCAAAACTGCTTTTCTCATTTAAGAGGAATAAGGAACCAGTCATGGACACCCTCTCAAGAATCATTCGATTGATTTCCAGGTTCATTTTACCTTCAGCTCGATCAGCTTGCACAAAGGCACAATAGCCGTAAGTTTTATTTTGTAATGTAATGGGAGTATAAAGCAGTTCCATCCCATCTTTTACGATTCTTCCGGTCTCCAAAGTGACAGGTCCATTTTCCCTCATTAGTTTAAGCTGATTCCTGACATCCTCTGCCTTCCCTTTGTGAAAACCAGCAAGATAAACTTGATTGTTATTGAAATTCTCCATCAACAAAGGTATTTTTGTTTTCTGATAAACCATCCTCACTATCGATTGAAGGCTTCTTCCGTTAATTAACTCTTCTGTCAGCAAATTATGAATATCCATCACTTTTGACAAACTATTGCGCTCCTCCAGCAGCTTTTCATATGTTACGGCAAGCTCTTGGACAATCGGTTTGGTTTTATAATATTTCAACTCATCCTGAATCTCCATGCCCCATAAATGTATCGATTTACCTTCGTATCTACACGCTGAATACCCTGCTCCCTTACAGTCGCTTTCCTTAAAAATCACTTCATGACCGCAGACCGTTGAATAAAATCCACTTGCATACCCCGTCAATGTATAACAGACTGGCTTTTCCGCGATTCCAGTCTGGGTGATATGTTCCTCTGCCTCATAGGAATTGACCCAAACCCCTTCCACATTTACAGAGTGTACATCCGCATGACCATCCATCGATAATTCCAGTTTCGTCGTATTGACTTTTGTATAGCCTTGCATCATATGTAATATGGGGCCTTGCCTCAGTATCTCCTTAACCGTTGACAAATTCCCTTTTAGTGCTTTTTTAGCATCATTGACGCCAATATTCCAGCCATATCGTATTAAAAAAGACTTCATTCTTTCAAATCCAATATTCTCGATCAGGTCCTTTCTTAAGGTACCGAAAATTGAAGAGGAGGTCAGGATCATCCTCTCATCATTTAAATGAATTTCACCATCATCATTCTTAAGATTCAAAAGATTCGTCATGATTCCCCCGGCTTTCCTTTTACATAATATTATACTTTTTCCACACCTTACCTATCAAGATAAATGTAAACGCATTCATATCATGCCGTGGGGAAAAACCGGTGGGAGTCGATACATACCATTCTTTACACGTTTTCTTAAACAGTTTAATTCATTCGGAGCTGAATCAAATCATTAATGTCTTCATCTTCATTTATCCACTTATCATTTGTCCAGCCATGAAGGTCATAATCGTCCATTGCCAAGTCCACAAAAGCTTTGAATTTATCCGATTGTCCATTTAAATCAGCCATTTTCATGGTTTCAAGCCTAATATTTTCATGGTTACCCGCATAATTGATTTCATATAACTCATTTCTGCCGCCAAATTCCGTTCCGATGGAATCCCAGATAAGTTTCATCAGTTTTACCCTTTCCACTGCCGAAACCGCACCTGAACCCTTATAATATTTATCGAGATATGGACGGACCTCAGGGTTTAAAAAATCCTTGGAGCTTGATGGGAGTTGAATGAGATTACCTGCTACAACCTGTTCAAATATCTGTTTCACCTTCGTCCAAACCATAGGTGCGAACACCCTATAAGCAGTTGCATATGTGCTATTGGGGAGAACAGTGCCATTCGGCCCTTCCATCGGATCTGTAGCCATCGCTGTCGAGATTGCCCAAAACATATTCCTGTAAGCAAGCACTTCCCCGATATTGGCTTGAACTCCCCTGAATTGATTCGTTCCTGCCATTTCCGTAGCCTTCATCAGAAGCCCAGCCATAAAGTCTAATTTCACCGCATAGCGTGTGCAGCCATGAAATGTATATCGATTCATCCACCCAGTCTTGGATCTAAATCCATTTGCAATTTCCACATTATTATAGGCGAATACATTCTCCCATGGCACGAATACATGATCAAGGACGATGACTGCGTCATTTTCGTCGAACCGACTAGAAAGCGGGTAATCGAAAGGAGTGCCTGTCTTGGCAGCCGTTTCTTCAAAAGACTGTCTGCTGATCATTTTTAATCCCGGCGCATTCATCGGCACAAAGAAAATCAATGCATGGCTCCTATCTCCTTCCCCAAGATCGACAGGAGAATAATTCGCGACAAAATTATAATTCGTAAGTGCTGCAGAAGTTCCAACCATTTTGGCTCCGCTTACGATTATTCCATCATCCCGCTCTTCCACGGTACGTACAAATACCTCTTTATTTTCATGCAGCGGTTTATTCCTGTCCATTGCCGGATTTATAATTGTATGGTTACAGAAGGGAACGTCCCTTGTGGTTTTTTCATACCATCTTTTCGCATTATCTTCAAATCCCTTATAAAAATCGCTATAAGGTCCCAATGATCCTGTAAATGCAGCTTTGTAATCAGGGGTACGACCCATGAAACCATAGCTCAACTTTGACCATTGTGCTATGGCATCCCTTGCTTCAAGCAGCTCTGTTGCGTTCTTTGAGGCCTTGAAGAACTTATGGGTAGTATGGCCTTCATCTGTCTTAGCCGTTAAAACCCGTGCAGTATCCGGATCATGTAGAGCATCATATAGCTGCGCAATTGACCTGGCAGAATTGCGATATGCTGGGTGTGACGTCACATCATCTACCCTATCACCGTTCAAGAATACCGTTCGTCCATCTCGTAAACTTTCTAAATACTCTTTGCCATTCATCATCGTAACATCCCCCATTCACAATCTTTCAATTTGAATTCCTAGCTTCATACTAACTAAATGTTCCAGGCATTTTTCTGTTGAAACCCATCTTTTTTCTAACATTTTTTGTCTAATTATACTGAATAATCTAAATATGTTGAACTTAAACAAAAAATCATATACGATATCATATATGATTAATTATAAAATCAAGGGGTGAGTGTCCATGGCAAAAGCAAGAGTGAAACTTCAAAAGTCAGATTATTCAGAAGAAGTGGAAATACTGTCGAACCGCTATATATTAATGAACGGTGTTAAGTATGAGGTATCACGAATCAAGTTGGATAACCCTATTTCAGGAACGGTATATGGAACATTATTAAACTATAAAGGGTCATTGGAAGCATTGAAGGGGAAGATCGACCATCCGCCTTATAATGAACCTCCTAAAGGGCCGATCCTTTATATTAAACCTAGAAACACGTTTTCTTCTTATTCAAATCCAGTTCCCCTTCCAACCGGCATACCTGAATTGGAAATCGGAGCAGCACTTGGAGTAGTGATCAGTAAAACGGCCACAAGAGTCAAGAAAGAACATGCATCGGATTATATAGAAGGTTTTACGATCGCCAATGATATTAGCATTCCTCATGAAAGCGTTTTCCGTCCTGCTATCCGCCATAAAGCCCGTGATGGATTTTGCCCGATCGGTCCATGGGTCGTATCCAAGGAATCCATCTCCAACCCCGATTCTTTAGGACTTCGTGTATATATTAATGGAGAACTAAGGCAAGAAAATTCAACTTCAAATCTAATTCGCTCCATCCCCCGGCTTATTGAGGATGTAACGGACTTCATGACCTTGAGTACGGGTGACGTCCTTCTAGTTGGAGTTCCTGAGAATGCACCGCTGGCCAAAGCCAATGATCAAGTCAGGATAGAAATAGACGAAATCGGTTATTTGGAAAATACGATCATTTCCGAGGAAAAATTATCACTGGAGGGGATTTTATGAAGAGAGCACGTGTAGCCTATTCAGGTGCCATACATCCAGCAAGTGAATATCACGGCCAGCTCCAATTGGCGGATGGCCGGCTTGTCAATGAGCAGGACGTTGTCTGGCTTCCCCCGGTGGAACCACGAACTGTCTTCGCGCTTGGCTTGAATTATGCAGACCATGCGAAGGAACTAGCTTTTAAATCCCCGGAAGAACCCCTTGCGTTCTTAAAAGGTCCCAATACATTCATCGGCCACCGGGGACAGACAAGGCGGCCTGCTGATGCAGCTTATATGCATTATGAATGTGAACTGGCAGTGGTCATCGGTAAAAAGGCGAAGAACATAAAAAAGGAAGAAGCCTTTAATTATGTAAGTGGATATACGATTGCAAATGATTATGCAATACGGGATTATCTGGAGAACTACTACCGGCCAAATTTAAAGGTCAAAAATCGCGATACCTGCACCCCCATTGGTCCCTGGCTCGTCGATGCCGAAGATATTCCAGATCCTTCGAATCTTGCCATCAAAACTTACGTCAACGGAAAATTGACTCAGCAAGGCAACACGAAAGACATGATTTTCGGCATTGCTGATTTAATTGAATATTTCAGCAGCTTCATGACATTGAGTCCAAACGATATCATATTGACAGGCACACCTGAAGGCTTGGCGGATACTGCTGTAGGCGATGAAATCATCACTGAAATTGAAGGTATCGGAAAACTCGTTAGCACAATAGTCGGGGACGATGTATTTACTGAAAACGGGGATCGGCCTCATCTAAAAATCCACAAATAATGGAAGGGACTAATCATATGCCTCATATAATTATTGAATATACGGATAATATCAAAGATGAAATCCAGATTGACGGGTTATTAAGAAAGGTTAATGATGTACTGATATCCTATCCCTCCATCTTTCCAATTGGCGGGATTCGATCCCGGGCCATTGAATTGAAGCATTATCGTGTTGCCGATGGTACAGAGGATGATGCATTTGTTCATGCCATACTAAAAATTGGCGCTGGACGCCAGGACAGTGATAAAACAAAAGTATGTGACCACCTTTTCGAAACGATGGAGTCCCATTTGGCATCCCTCTTTTCAAAAAGATATCTTGCCCTCTCCATGGAACTTACGGAATTCAGTGATTTTGGCACCTATAAAAAGAATAATATCCATAATCGCTATAATAAATGAACAAAGTTTTCATATTTAAAGGCCTTCCACATCATCGGGAAGGCCTTTAAATTAACATGTTTTTCCACCGCTACCTGACTCAGTTGATTTCTGCGAGGTTTTCAGTGCGGTTCAAGAACTCTTTGACACGGTCCACATATTCCTGTTTATCATAGCCGTTATATAAAGCGCTTGCCATACGGACCGGATCCCCAAAAAAGAACCTTTCGTACAGCGTTTGCCTGGATCCAAATGAACTCATGCATACATCCCATGCAAGACGATACAATTTAACCCTGTCATACGCTCCACCATTCGCGGCTTGAAGATATTTATCCAAATCCGGTCGAAGCTCCGAATTGAAATCAGCTTCATTTGGTATCGCCATTAAGCCACTAGCTCCAAGAAGCTGCATTATTTCACTGAATCTAGGGTAAATCTTCGGATAATAATTACGGGCTATGTTTAAAGGTGTGAAATCGGGTGTCATCATTCCCCACTTATCCACTTTCGCATTTGCCTCAGAAGCTGTAATGAAAGCCTTTACCGTTTCAAGCGCTATGATGACTTCCGAGATTTTCTCCTGAACATGCTGGTATTGCCCGATATTGATGGTTTCCACCATTAGCTGCAAAATCCCCAGAATGAACTCGGTTTTGGCGATATTCTTCGATACCACCTGATGGGTCATATGAACAACGGCATTGCTTTCATTATAAGCCTGGTTGCAAATGCCGACATCCCCATATGCAAATACCCGATTCCAAGGTACGACTACATCATCAAAAACGATAATCGTATCCATTTCCTCAAATCGTGAACCAAGTGGATGGTCAAAATGTGATTTGCCATAGTCGAATGATTCACGACAGATGAATTTCAACCCCGGTGTATTATTTGGGATGGAGAATGCGAATGCATAAGGGTTTTCTTCTTCTGATTGTTTAAGCAATGTGGAAGGGAAAACCATGATTTCATCCGTTATTCCTCCTTGTGTAGCTAATAATCTGGCACCCTTTATAATAAGCCCTTCTGAATTCTTTCCGGCAATCCGTGCAGCGATGTAAGGGTCCGGAAGCTTTGCGGCACTTACTCCCCTATTAACCTGGGGTTGAATCAGGGTATGTGTCAACGACAAATCCTTTTCCCGGCAGAGCTCATAATAATCCTTCATATTTTTTGCAAATGCCGAATCCTGAGTGCCGAACATATCAGCTGCAGTACCGTACGCCATCATCCCACTGTTGATATAGTCAGGGGAACGTCCCATCATTCCATTATTATGTCTTGCCCATTCTTGAATCATTTTCCGCCTTTTTTCAAGGTCTTCCTTAGTCCGCGGCTGCATGAATGAGGTTCCTACTCTTTCGTTTGAAGTTGGTGAAATATAAGTCATGATGTCATGTTTCGCGGAATCATGCTGCAAATCATATAATTCGGCCTGTGTTTTCATGACCCCTTTAAAAGCTGGGTGTTGACTGATCTTATCTTTTACTTGCTCTCCATTGATCCATACATTCGCCTTTGCTTTGTCTACCCTATCGATATATTCTTTACCTGTTTTAGCCGGCATAATTACATCCCCCTTAGCATCAAAGTGATGAAGCGCTTACAATTAAATAAATTCCAAATATTGAATTAATTCCTATAACAAAATATACCATGTGTTATGATATATATATAATACTTAAAAAATTCAATATGTATATGTTAATCATATGTATGAGGTGTATATAATGGACATCCGGCAGTTAAAATATTTTGTGACGATCGTTCAGGAAGAGCAAGTAACCAAAGCCGCAAAAAAATTACATATGGCTCAACCGCCTCTTAGCCAGCAACTTAAATTAATGGAAATGGAAATCGGTGAAAAACTTTTCGATCGGAATGGAAAGAAACTTGAACTCACTGAAACTGGAAAGGTCCTTTATAAAAAAGCTGAAGCTCTATTAAACCAGTTCGAAGAATCACTACTGGAAGTGAAGGAAGTCAGTAAAGGGGTAAAGGGCACTCTTTCCATAGGGTCAGTAAAAACTTGCTTTTCTTACATTCCGCAAAGGATGAGAACCTTTAGAGTTAAATACCCTGACATACGTTTCAAATTAATGGAAGGTGATACGTTCCGTTTGACAGAAGGCTTAATAAACAGGGAAATCGAGTTGGCCATTGTAAGGCTTCCTATTAACGGTAAGCAATTCTCATCGATTAACCTTCCGCCGGAAGATTTTGTGCTTGTCACCCCAAAAGATTGGGATATCCCAGACTCGATCGAATTCAAACAAATTAAGGAATATCCCCTCTTATTGCTGCATAGGATTAGCGGTCAAGGCACTTACGAACTTATAGTGGATGAATGCTTAAGACATGGATTTGACCCTACGATTGTATGTGAATGTCCTGATGCTGCAATGATCTTATCTCTAGTGAAGGAAGGAGTAGGCGCTACCATCATGCCACGTACCACGTCCAAATCGTTTTCAACCCAGGGGATAAAAATAGTCGAATTGATAGATTGTGAAGTACAATCGGAAGCCGCCCTTATTTGGCTTGAAGAACGCTATCTTTCCAAAGGCGCCGTCAAATTCCTAGAAACATTTTCTGAATGAATGCCCAGTTACCCTTGAATATTAGTGCACCTGTACCTCAATCTTTGGTATTTTGAAAAGAAAAAAGCAACCCATCAGGAGATGGCTGCTTTTTCAAATCCATTCACAAGTGCGTTGACCTGCGCTTTATTAATAGGCATGCCTTTACATCATTCAATGTCGCAAAACACCCTTAACATCATGACCGGTATTGGACTTTACCAGGATTTCATTATAATTGTCTTTTGCAACCGTTTTCGGACCGGTCCTGCGATTACCGATCAAGGCACCTAAATAGCAGGCGATGAATCCAAGCGGAATGGAAACGATTCCTGGTGAATTCAAAGGGAAAATTGGTTCACCTGTCATTATGGTTGCTCCGGGGACCGGGTTCCAGACATTTGGACTGAGGGCCACGAGCAAAAGTGTACCAAAAAGACCTGTCATCATACCGACTATCGCTCCAGTTTTATTGAATTTTTTCCAATAGATCGTTAGAAGGATTACTGGCAAATTCGAACTGGCGGCCAATGTAAAGGCGATAGATGCCAGAAACGCTACATTGAATTCCTGCAGACCTAATGATAAAACAATCGCAAGTGCAGTCACACCAATGGAAGCCCATCTAGCCATCGTCATTTGCTGTTTTTCCGTCGCTTTTCCATCTTTTAATATTTCATTATAAAAATCATGTGAAAATGCCGTAGCACCTGTTAAAACGATTCCCGCAACTACTGCGAGTATCGTTGCGAAGGAAACGGCCGCAATAAATGCGAATAAGATGTCCCCGCCCACAAGTTGGGCCAATAAAGGTGCAGCCATGTTACCTGCTGGATTAGCGGCCATGATATTCGATGTTCCGACCAACTTCGCAGCACCGAATCCGAGAAAAATGACCATGATATGAAATGCACCCATAATCCACATCACCCAAACAACCGACTTTCTTGCCACTCGTGCATTCGGGACAGTCAAAAAACGTATTAAAATGTGAGGCAGACCTGCCGTTCCCAGAATCAGGCCCAGTGACAAGGATGCTGCATCCCACCCACTGGCATACTTAATTCCTGCCTTCAGGTAATCTGAACCCATGGGTGTCGCTGTTTTCATATCCGTGAAAATTCCGATGAAACTAAAATTCAACTTCCACATGACGATCATGAATAATATAAACACTCCGCCTATCAGCAGGATGGCTTTAATGATCTGCACCCAGCTTGTCGCCGTCATCCCCCCAAATAGAACAAATACCAACATTACAATACCTACGATGATGACAGAGATATTATACGGGATGTCCAAAAGCAATTTAAATAAAGCACCTGCAGCAACAAGTTGCCCCAGCATGTACATGACTGATATCACCAGGGTATTAAAAGCGGTCACTCCCCGGACCTGTTTATATTTAAACCTTGTAGTAACCATATCAGCCAATGTGTATTTCCCTAAGTTCCTTAATGGCTCAGCCACTAGGAATAACACGACAAGAAATGAAACAAGTGCTCCATACATCAGGAAAAATCCATCATATCCCGTTAAGGAAAATGCCCCTATCAACCCTAAAAACGTGGAAGCCGACATAAAATCCCCGGCCAATGCAAGTCCATTTTGCCTAGCGGTCAACCCGCCCCCAGCCGTATAAAAGGAGCCTGCCGTTTTAGTTTTTTTGGAAGCGAAATACGTGATGAAAAGCGTACCTATCGACATTAGCGCAAAGAGAATGATAACTGTCCAATTCATGAATCAAAGCCCTTCTTTCTCGATGATTTCTTTTATTTGTTCATCGATTCTTTCAGATTTACTTACATATATGCTGCAAACCCATACAGACATAACCGTAATGGAGACACCGTACACCCACGCCCATGTTATGTCCCCAATGAAAGGGTGATCCAGGATATCTGTGTAAAAAACTAAGAAGGGCAAAAGCAAGGAATATCCCATAAAGAAAATCATAAAAGGGATGACGAACTTCTTTTTGTCGGAAAGCATATTCTGAAACTCTTTTGAGGCAACAATTTTTTCATAATCCACTAGATCAGTTTGTTCCGATTCTTCAAGTTTTTTTTCCAGCCGAACCATCTCTTCACACCTCTTCTGATATTTATTTTTTCCAAGGACGGTCCTGGGAGTATTCCTCCGATGTCAGCCGCATTCTTCAACGGCACATCCCCCTCCATCCCAGAACACCTACAACCTCATCTTCCCAAAGAGGGTCTGAAGCCAATTCCCTAAGCTTTCCGTACTCCTTTTGTGAAACCGATGAAACTTACAAATAGGGCAGCAGTAAGCTCCCACTGCTGCCCTGTCCCAGACCATATCTTTTAAAAGGCTTGCACTTTCACAATAGTCTTGGCTCGCCTATCCTTCATCTGTTTCGACTTCTTGATACATTCACTTTTCCATTTGATATGAATCCTCTTTCCTTTCAAGTGAAGAGAATCATTGAAATGTAAGTGCCAACTCCCTTGAAATGATCCGTCCATTATTTGATGGGCTATTCCTTATCCAGCAGGCTTCCTTCAACTTTTCACCATTTGCACTGGCGCCCTATTGAAAAGACTATGAGAGTTCATGCATGTTTCGCCTGAATTTTCCATAGTTCATCCTAAATCCCGCTTCTTTTTAGATGATGAATTCAGGCTTACTTTTTGCCAGGATCGGTTCTTTAAGAGGAACTTCTTCTCCTGATATTATATCAAGTACAGAAGATGCCTCATCAAACCATGAATCCGGAGCTTGGGCTCCCCAAAATGTCTGGCGTCTTGGATCATTCAAATCCCAATGAATCGGTTCGGTATCCGGGTCAGATGTTAAGTAATCCCCATTGTATAATTCGATCCTGTGACCGTCCGGATCTCTTAAATATAGGAAGAATGCATTGGATAGGCCATGCCTCCCTGGGCCGCGTTCGATCGACTTCGCATATCCAAGAGATGCCAGTACATCACAGGCATGGATAAGTGCAAGGGGGTCAGGCAGAAAGAAGCCTACATGATGAAGTCTTGGACCGATACCGTTCATGAATGCCTGGTCATGGACCGTTTGCTTTCTATGTAGCCACGTTGCCCATAATTTGCCCGACTCATCCACTGTATCTTCCGAGCAGGCAAAACCTAATTCATTCATATAAAAGTCAGAGGCTTTTTGCACATTTGGCACACAACAATTCACATGATCGATTCTTTGGACCCTCGAACCCCTATGCATATCATATCGTTGCAGCAATCTCTCGGCTTTATCCATTTTGTGAAAAAACTCCACTGGCAATCCTGAAATATCCTGAACTCGCAGTGACTTGCCTAGTGCATGCTGTGTTCCTTCCTGCATCCACTTCATTTTCATTCCCTTGGACAGGAAGAAAGATTCCAACCCTTCAAGGTCTTCCTCTTTTTCAACCTTGTATCCTATTGCTTCAACGCTTGGCTTTTCTGCCTTTTGCAAGATAAGCGAATGATGATGCGCTTCCTCTAAACCACGTAAATATATGTGGTCATTCGTTCTTTCCGTTTCAATAAAACCTAAAGCATCCACATAAAAGGCTCTTGATTTATCTAAATCTGTTACATTAAGTATCGTTCTCGCAACACGAATAATAGAAAAATTCATAGTATTCTCCCCTTCTTTATTGAAACCCGGTTTATTTTTCAGCAGAAGAAACGGCATTTTGTTTTACGTCGCCAAATTTTGGAATGTGATGTTCTCCAATTGCCACGTGGATAACTTGTGTTTCCGTATAGAATTCAAAGCTATAATGGCCGCCTTCACGTCCTACCCCACTATATTTCGATCCTCCAAATGGAATCCGCAAATCCCTAACGTTTTGGGAATTCACCCAGACCATCCCACTATCGACAGCTTGAGCAAATCTATGTCCACGTTTCATATCATTGGTCCATACATAAGCAGCCAGCCCATACTTTACATCATTAGCCATTCTCAGTACTTCCTCTTCAGTCTTGAAAGGAATGACTGCCATGACTGGTCCAAAAATCTCTTCTTGGGCGACCGTCATATCATTTGTACAGTTCAAAAGAAGCGTCGGGGCAATATAATTCCCTTCCTTGAATGCACTTGGGATGGCACCGCTTACAATTTCCGCCCCTTCATCTTTTGCTATATCCAGATATCGGGAGACATTATTAAAATGGTTACGATGGATCAGGGGTCCGATTTCCGTGTCTGGATCCATTGGGTTTCCAATTTTGATATTATGAACACGTTCCTTCAATTCTGCCACGAACTGGTCTATTATCGATTCATGGACAAATAATCTGGAATTGGCTGTGCAGCGCTCCCCATTGAATGAATAGATTCCCCATACCACTGAATCCAGGGCCTTTTCTAAATCGGCATCTTCAAAAATGACTGCTGGTGATTTACCGCCGAGTTCCATGGAAAAACGTTTCATCGTATCTGCACCATTTTTAATGATTTCGGCACCGGTTGTCGTTTCTCCGGTAAAGGATATCAATTGGACTTCAGGATGGGCAACCAAGGAAGCCCCCGCTGTCTCCCCAAAACCGTGAACGATATTGAATACGCCTTTTGGCAGACCGGATTGATCAATGATTTGAGCCAATTTATTGGCAGTCAATGGAGACCACTCCGCCGGTTTAAGGACACATGTATTTCCTGTAGCCAGGGCCGGGGCGATCTTCCAGGTTTCTAACATGAAAGGGGCATTCCAAGGAGTGATTAATCCTGCCACTCCTATCGGTTTATGAATCGTATAATTGATGAAAGTGTCATCCACTTGATATGACTCTCCTATTAGCCTGCTTTTCACCATTTCAGAATAAAAACGGAAATTCTCCGCTCCCCTTGCCGCTTGTTTTTTTGTCTGGCTAATCGGCAACCCTGTATCCAGTGATTCCAAAAAGGAGATTTCTTCGGCATTTTCTTCAATTAGATCAGCAATCCTATTCATGTACTTCAATCTTTCTTCCACTTTCATCGTTCTCCATGGGCCATTATCGAATGCAGCTCTTGCGGCGGCGACCGCTTGATCAATATCCTCTTTAAAGCCTTCTGCCACATTATTGATTGCTTGATTATTAAAAGGGCTTAGATTTTCAAATGTTTTTCCTGAGATACCCTCGACAAATTGACCATTGATGTAATGCTTCACATCCTGCACGGGAAAAGTTTGCATGATAAATCCTCCTTTAAAATTAATTCGGGAAGATGACAATAACCGTTTGGATTTGTGCAATCTTCCCAACTAGCCATTATGACTGGATTTTTTGGTCAATCAACCCGTATGATTGAAGGGTTTCACGCAGTTCTTTTTCCAATGGTTCCGAAGGTGGTCCCATAGGCGGCCTTAATGCGGGATTGATTTTCCCCATCATCCCCATCGCAGCTTTTAATGGTCCTGGATTGGTTTCTTTAAACAAAACATCGTTCAATGGCATTAATTTGTAATGGAGGTCAAGCGCCTTATCTACATCACCCTCCACCCAAAGATTATAAATGTCCGCTACTTCTTTAGGAGTGATATTAGCAGTAGCACTTATATGTCCTGCCCCTCCAATAGCCAACATTGGATAGCATAATAATTCAATGCCAGAATATAAGAGAAAATCCCTTCCGCAATTCAACAAGACACGGTTCACATGTTCGAAATCTTTATTAGATTCTTTTACACCAATAATATTTTCACAATCTTCAGCAAGACGTGCCAATGTCTTCACTTCTAAATTCGTCGCCGTTCTTCCGGGAATGTTATAAACGATCAGCGGGATATCAACAGCATCGGCTACCGTTTTAAAATGATTATAAAGTGCCTGTTGATTCGGTTTATTGTAATAAGGAACGATGACTAAAGCAGCATCCGCGCCCATTTCCTGTGCCCTTTTTGTCAAATGCAATGTTTCTTTCTGATTGGCAGATCCGGTACCTGGTGCAACTGGAACACGGGCTTTTGCTGCTTTAATTGCCGTTTCCATCACTAATTCCCGTTCCTCAATCGTTAGTGAACTCGGCTCTCCTGTAGTCCCGCATACCGAAATTCCATGGGAACCGCTTTCAATATGCCAGTTTACTAGATTTTCAATGGCCTTTACATCAACATCCATCTTGTCATCAAAGGGAGTGACAACGGGTGCGATGGATCCTCTTAAACGACTTTTGATTTCCTCGTACATTTTTTCTACCACCTTTTCATTATTTGAATATTCCGAATAATCTAAGTGAAAAAATCGGCTTTGCTTTTATCAATAATCAATCGACTATAATAAAACAAAGCCTGGGTCATCAAAGTGCCTGATCTTGATTCGTTTCCGCCCTCTGCTTGAAAGTGCTTATCGCATTCAGTTTGTGCTTTCTCACCAATGATTCAATTTCTTCAAAAGATGCTTTTTCCTTTAGGAGCTTTATGATGCTTTCATGTTCGCGAATCGATTGGACTGCGCGTTGCGGCACCATGGTGAACATGGACTTTCTGACTCTATTCATTCTTTGTTGTGCCTGTTTAATTTCCTCCAATAAAAAGGAATTTCCGCACTTTTCATAAATTTCCGCATGGAAACATTCGTTTAATTTACCAAACAGCTCTAATTCAAAGTTATGGAGGGCTTTTTCCATTTCTTTGTTTAAATTAATTAGATTTTCAAAATCATGATCATTCATGGTCAAAGAACTGAGGGCAGCAGCATATCCTTCAAGCAAAGATAAGACAGAAAGAGTTTCAATGTATTCGCTCTCATTTATGCTTGTAACCACCGCTCCACTATAAGGCTTATATTGAATAAGGCCGTCAGATTCCAGTTGCCTGATCGCTTCCCTGACAGGAATTGGACTTAAACTAAGTTCTTTTGCCGTTTGATCGATAATGATCCGCTGTCCAGAACCATATGTTCCATTCAAAATTAATTTACGAAGGTGCTCATAAGCTATTTGCTTTTTGCTGGGGTTTTTGTTTTTCTCTTCCATATTTTCATCATATATGAAATCATATATGATTGCAATCGATTTTCATTAAAAATCATATATGATTTTTTCACATGTTTGTTTTGCATATATGAATGATCTGTGCCTATGAATAGACTGAATGTAACTGAAAAATCCGGCAGCCCACCTTTTCCTTTACAATAGTGAAGTGAGCTAAAATGCACTGTCCCGTCTTCTTCCCGTTTCGAAATATAATCCAACTAAAAAAAACCTGCAGACCCAGTCTGCAGGTTTTTAATAAATTAGGCCATTTTTGAATTAACGAATGAATGTATTCTTTCAACGGCTGCTTCCAGCAGCTCCAGTGAAGTTGCATAAGAGAGTCTGATGTTATCAGGTGCACCAAACCCTGAACCTGGAATAACAGCCACTTGAGCTTCTTCAAGCAACGCAGTCGTAAAATCTTCGACATTGCTGTACCCTGTTAATTCAACTGCACGTTTAACGTTCGGGAATAAATAAAATGCCCCTTGTGGTTTAATGCAGCTTACGCCTGGAATTTCAACCAATTTATCATAGATTTTATTCAAACGGCCTTCAAATGCTTGACGCATTTCCTCAACAGGCTCTTGTGTACCTTCATAAGCCGCAATCGCACCATATTGAGCGGTTGTGGTTGGGTTGGATGTGCTATGGCTAGCAAGGTTCGCCATTGCTTTAATGATGGACTCATCACCGGCTGCATAACCTATTCTCCAGCCAGTCATCGAATGCGATTTAGAAACACCATTGATGATGATCGTTTGCTTTTTCAGTTCAGGTGAAATCTCTGCAATGGATGTATGTTTAGCCTTTCCATAAACCAATTTTTCGTAAATTTCGTCGGAAACGATCAAGATATCATGAGCCAGGCAAACTTCCCCGATAGCCGCCAATTCTTCCCTGGAATAAAGCATGCCCGTTGGATTGCTTGGAGAGTTGATGATAACCGCTTTCGTTTTTTCGGTAATTGCTTGTTCTAATTGTTCTTTCGTGATTTTATATTGATTTTCTTCCGTACCGACTATATAAACCGGCTTACCGTCTGCAAGCTTGATTTGCTCAGGATAGCTCACCCAATATGGTATCGGAACAATGACTTCATCTTCTTCATCCAGGATCGCTTGAAACAATGTGTACAGCGAGTGCTTGGCACCTGAGCCAACTGCAATTTCAGACGGTTTGTAATCCAAGCCCTGATCACGCTTCAATTTAGCCGCAATTGCTTCTTTTAGCTTCGGCAGACCAGCGGATGGCGTGTATTTAGTTTGACCTTCATTCATGGAAAGAAGTGCTGCATCTATGATATGTTTGGGCGTATTATAGTCTGGTTCACCAGCACCCAAACCAATTATATCTAAACCTTGGGCCTTAAGTTCCTTTGCTTTTGCCGTAATGGCCAATGTTGTTGATGGCGTTAATGACTGAACACGGTTCGCTAATTTCATTTTAAATTAATCCTCCATTCTAAATGCTTCGATAATACTTTAGCCATTCCCCAGTTTTAAAATCATAATAGTCATAGTTAAAGCGCTCGGATTCATCAAGATACGTTACTTCCCAAAGCGGGACGTTCTTTTCCATGCCTAGCTTAACCGAAATGATTTTTTGGGGATTAAGCTTTTCTTTGACAATGTTCATGATCTCTTTTTTTGATTTACCATCTTTATAGTTTTCCACTACTATTTCTTTCTTCTTGTCCTCAGGAAGCCAGACTATTTTCTTAGTCCCCTTTTCACCTTCACCAATGATGACGGAGTATGAATCCTGCCCATTATAAAGGTAGAATTCTTCCATGGTCACAAGGCCGCCCTCTTCCTTTGCCTTTTTAAAAGCCTCATTACCAGCCACTTTTTTAGGCTGCAACGCTTTAATATATGCCCCGCTGACAAATCCGATAAAACAAAGGACTAGGATGGAAGCAATAATCAACCATTTTTTCAAAGCTGCTTTTCCTTCTTTCTATGTACGATAAATTGTAAATATCGCTTTTTCTTGATCTTGGGAATCCAATGCCAGACCGAACATCAAGTCATCTTTTTTCAATGTTCGGTTCAAGGAATCCACAATTTTATACAGATCAGGAGAATGTTGCAACCTGACTGTTGAAATTACTTCGATTTTACTTTCCATGAAAACGCCCCTCCATTTTAATAAATTGTCAACAACCACTGGTATGAATAGGATTTGAAGGCTTTACCACCTATCACATTATACCAGTTCAAAGGTTATTTTTCTTTATAAATTCATAAAAATTCCTGGATTAATGAATAATCAAGATCCTTTAAATCCACTCTTCTATCATTTCAGCCATTTCTGATATAGAGCCTTGGTGCCAGTCCACTTTCGGAATGGCCTTTTGAAATTCAGTTCCGTATTTGGCAGTAATGATGCGGCGATCAAGTATAACCAAAATCCCTTTATCTTCTGGAGTGCGTATAAGCCTGCCGAAACCTTGTCGGAACCTTAATAGGGCTTCGGGTAATGAATACTCAGAGAATGGATTGCGCCCCTGCTTCTCGAGAAGTTGGCATTTTGCAGCTGTCACAGGTTCATCCGGTGGCGAAAAAGGCAGCCTGACAATGATTAAACAAGATAAATCCTCGCCTGGGATATCGACGCCCTCCCATAGGCTGGTTGTCCCAAACAGGACCGCTTTCTCGAAGTTTTGGAAATTCCTGAGCAGCCTCATCCGGCTTCCGCCAGAAATCCCTTGTGCAAACAGGGTGAACTCATCCAGAACACCACAATCTTTGACCGAATGATAGGTCGCCCGCAGCATTTCATGCGAGGTGAATAATACCATCATTCTCCCTTTCGCTGCCTGAGCGGCAGCAATAATATGGTTTGCCGCGGTTTCGGAGAATTCCTCCACTGATAAACAATTGATATCTGGCAGATCATTTGGAACCAGTACCTTTACGAGTTCCTTATAAGGAAAGGGTGATGGAAAACTTGCTGTCTGGATCGGCTCATTCTCTAATCCGAGTTGTTCCTTAAAATACTTAAAAGAATCCTTCACCACAAGGGTTGCCGATGTCATGACCACACTTTTTTGACGCCCGAAATAGGAATCCCATAGCCGTTTACTGCCTGCAATCGGCTGAACCGTCAAAGTCACCCCATGCTGAGGTGCTGCATTCGTATAATCAAGCCAATAAATATTTTCTTCGTGGGGCTTGATGAAAAACTCATGCAAAGAGTCCCTGGTATCCTGTAAATGTCCAAGCAGCACCTCGATATCATTCAAGTGAAATAATGAATTTTTTCCTAATGGGGACTCATTATTCAATAAAAGGGCCAATCTTTTCTCTAACCCCTTGATGATATATCCTAATAAATCCACCAACCGCTCAGCGACAAGAATCGCTTTACCCCATCTTCCATCATTTATTTTGAATGAAAGCCGTTTTGGGCTCACAGAACGTGAAAGTTTTTCCGCCTGATTGGAAAGGTAATAAAAAAGCTGTTCGAATTCATACGAAAAATCACTAAGCTTTTGATCTAATTCATGTGAAGACTTTCCATCCGTCAGTCCGTTATTTAAGAGCATCCTGTCCAATTTATATAATAATTGCTTTTGATCAGATGTCCCCAGTCTGTTCAAAATCGTCTTCACCGAAATGTAATTAAGCCTGCTCCCAAGCTGTTTGGATGCAGCCTGTTCCAAATGGTGTGCTTCATCGAGAACCAAATACCCTTTTTTGGGGATCAATGCGTCTTCTGTAAGCAGATCCGTCATTAAAAATGAATGGTTAGTAATGATGATATCCGCCTTGGCAGCTATTTTTTTTGCCCGTTCAAAAAAATCCAGTTCAAGCCAGGGCTGTTTTAAACCGGCGTATGTAAGACCATCACTTTGAAGCCTATTCCAAAATAGCTGACCGCCGCTTGTAAGGTTCAATTCATCTTTATCACCTGTTACGGTTTCAGTAAGCCAAACCAATATCTGCATTTTCGTTAAGGCCGTTTCATAATTATCTTCCTTTTCACGCAAAGCCCTTTCGAACTTTGCCAAGCTCAAATAATTGCTTCTCCCCTTCAGTAAAACAGCTTGAAAGGTAAAAGGAAGGATTTTTTTAAGCTTAGGAACCTCGTTTTGAAGAAGTTGGTCCTGCAGCTGAAGCGTATACGTCGAAACGACGACAGGTTTTTGATGTTTTTTTGCAAAATAAACGGCCGGAAGCAGATAACCTATGGATTTTCCAATACCTGTTCCAGCTTCAATGATTGCATCCTGGCTGGTTTCGAAAGAATTGTGGATCAGGTTCATCATATCAAGTTGTCCGCTTCTTGCTTCGAATGCTGGGAATGCATTTTGAAGCATGGCTATTTTTTCCTCATTGTCGAGCGGGAATTTCGCCCCCGTGTCTTTATGATCACCTTCATGTTCGGCCTTTTTAAAGGCAAGACCCCTATAAGTAATTAGATCAGGTGAATGGACTTCTGCTTTAGCAAGTTTGCTTGCAATGCAAGCATCTATTAATTCGGAAACCTCACTTTGTAAAGAATAAGATAACCGATACAACTGTTTTAGTGTCATGACTGGAAGATTCATCAGCTTTTTTTTCAATTCCAACAACAATAAAGCGGTGGCATATGCATCACTATCCGCTTGATGGGGCCTGGAATGATCTAGGTTTTCTTCTTTAGCCAGCTGGTGAAGCTTATATCCATCGGATGTTGGTTTTAATATTTTCGCTAACTCCACTGTATCAAGGGTGGAACCATAAAACGGCTCAAACCCGCATCGCACTAGTTCTTCCTGTAAAAAAGATAAATCAAATAAAACATTATGGGCAACAAAACAAGCCCCTTCTATAAGCCTGGCAATATTTTCTGCAACATCTTCAAAGTCAGGTGCATTTTTTACCGTCTCGTTGCTTATTCCGGTCAATTCTTCAATAAACAAGGAAATTTCCTGTCCAGGGTGGATGAATGTCGAGTATTCATCCACAATTTGGTCATTTTCGATGACCACTCCAGCAAATTGAATAATTCTATCTCCTTTTTTCGGAGAATTCCCTGTTGTTTCCAAATCAACCACTACATATCGTTGCATCATGAATTGTACACCTCAAACTTCACTTTCTCCACTTCCTGATGGAATTCTCTTATCTTTTTTATACCATAATAATCGTAATAAAGGAAACAAGCCGTTCATCAACAGACGAAAAGGGCCGGCACCTGTATGCATGTTTCATGCACATGTGCCGGCCCTCCGCTTACATGATTGTAGCTGCAGGTTCGTTTGAAATTAAATCAATGATTTTATTGTTTTCATCCATGATCGCAACTTTTGGTTTGTGATCTCCCAGTTTTTCCTCAGAAACCATCACATAAGAAATGATTATCACGATATCATCCGGCTGCACCAGTCTTGCTGCCGCTCCATTCAAACATACGACACCGCTACCCCGTTCACCCGCAATCACATACGTTTCAAGCCTTGCACCATTATTATTATTCACGATGGCGACTTTTTCATTAGGCAAAATGCCCACCGCATCTATTATATCTTCATCAATCGTAATGCTGCCAACATAATTCAAATTAGCTTCAGTTACCCGTGCACGGTGGATTTTTCCATTCATCATCGTTCGAAACATCTCAATTCCCCCTGATCTTATGATTTATTCTATATATAAGGTGATATTATCAATTAGTCTTGCATGCTTGAACTTTACAGCCATTGCAATGATGATGTTTCCTGCCAGTGATTCAAGTGGTTTAAGTTCTGGGTATTGATAGACTTCAATATAGTCGATCACTCCACTTGTTTGGGCAGTAATATGTTCACTAATTAGAGCCGTGACGGTAGCTGCATTTCTTTCACCTGATTCAACCGCCTCTTTGGCCTTCAATAAACTTTGGTACAGCTCTTTAGCCTCCATGCGTTCTTGATCTGACAGGTTCACATTTCGCGAGCTCTTCGCTAACCCATCTTCCTCGCGTACGGTATCTACAGCAACAAGCTGGATAGGGAAATTGAAGTCTTTGATCAGGCCATCTATCACGGCGACTTGCTGGGCATCCTTCTTACCAAAGTAAGCTCTATCGGGAAGGATGATATTGAAGAATTTCGTTAAGACTGTCGCTACACCATCAAAGTGTCCAGGCCTTTGTCTCCCGCATAAAACATCCGTCCTGCTTTGGACAACAACTTTCACAGATGGTTCTTCACCGTACATTTCATGGACTGTTGGATAGAAGAGGTAATCCACTCCCCCATTGGCAGCGACATTTTCATCCCGTTCCAAATCCCGTGGATATGTTTCAAAATCCTCATTCGGTCCAAACTGCATCGGATTTACAAAAATACTCAATACCACAATATCATTTTCTTTGCGGGCCTTTTCCAGGAGGGTTGCATGCCCTTCATGCAAAAACCCCATTGTCGCTACATAGCCAATGCTTTTGTGATTGTTTTTTTCCTCTCTAAGTGCCAATTGCAAATCAGCTGCTGATGTAAAAGTTTTCATCTTTTTCCTCCGTAAAGTTCAGAAAGCTGCTCTTCCTTCATCGTGAATGTATGTTCTTCCGACGGAAAATCTTTAGATTTCACTTCATTCACAAAGCTTGTAATCGATTGGCCAATCAGTTCATTTGCATCTCCATAAACTTTTACGAATTTCGCTAGCCGGTCTACTCCATACTTGATGACATCATGGTAAACGAGGACTTGACCATCCGTTTCTGCGCCTGCTCCAATTCCAATGGTTGGAATTTCGAGGTTCCGTGTGACGAGTTCCCCCACTTGATATGGAACACATTCAAAAACTACTAGCATCGCCCCTGCCGCTTCACACTTTCTCGCATCTTCCAAGAGCTGTGCTGCACTTTCTGCATCTTTTCCTTGCACTTTATATCCGCCCAGAACGCCGACGGATTGAGGAGTCAATCCAAGATGGGCTACAACCGGGATGCCTGCCTTTGTCAATGCTGAGATTTTTTCAACAACATCATCCGCTCCCTCGAGCTTCACGGCGTCCGCATGACCTTCCTGCATGATCCGGGCTGCATTCTTCAGTGTTTCATCCATAGATAGGTGATAACTCATAAAGGGCATATCCGTCACGACAAATGTATTTGGCGCCCCGCGTTTTACTGCCTTTGTATGATGGATCATGTCATTCACCGTAACTGGAATCGTTGAGTCATACCCTAATACGACCATTCCTAAAGAATCACCGACTAAAATCATGTCTACACCTGATTGTTCGGCTAACTTTGCTGACGGGTAATCATAAGCCGTGAGCATCACAATCTTCTCTTGATTTTGTTTCATCTTCAAAAAATCTCCGGACAATTTCATTACGTTTCCTCCTTTTAATGGAGGAGATGAAAACATCAGCTAAAACTGGTGTCTATACATTCATGCGCAAAAAAAGGACTGACTAAAAAAGTATCTGTTTCGCTACGAAAAATGGCATGAAAAGCCACAATTCGATCAATAAACAGCACTTAGCTTTTTAGTCAATCCCTTTGTTTCATCAGAAGTTTCATCCCTCCGTCCCAGTCCAGTTCTCTGGATCAAGGCAGATTTTCAAATAATTTGGTATTTATGGGGGTGCAGTTCAAATAAGATACTGCCCACTTGCATTATATCAAGCAAAAAAGAAATTTTCTATTTAATTTTCACGAATTTGACAAAAATCTACTGAATTTCAATATCTGCAGAATATATCGAATGTACGGTACCTTTTCCGTCTTCGAGAAGTAAAACGCCTGAATCCGTTATGCCCAATGCCTTTCCGACAATCGTGTCATTAACGGTACTGGCTTTGATTACCTGTCCAAGACTGATTGCATAACTCTCCCATAAATCCTTTATAGGCATGAACCCTTGATCCAAATAGAGTTCGTACAAATTTTCAAGACGAAATAATGCTCGTTGAATGACCTTGGACCTCGAAACCGTCCCTCCACTTTCTATGAGAAGGGAAGACGCTTTTTCCTGCAGTTCTTCAGGAAAATCCTCCAATTGCTGATTGATATTCATTCCAATTCCGATAATGACAGAATGGATTCTATCTGACTCCGCCTGCATCTCCGTCAGGATGCCCACCACTTTCTTGCGATTCACCAAAATATCATTCGGCCACTTTATCTGCGGCTTCAAATCAGTGGTATCCTCTATAGCCTGAGCTACAGCGACCGCGGCCAATAATGTAAGTTGTGGCGCCTCATGAATCGGAATTTTCGGTCTTAGGATCAGACTCATCCATATCCCGCTGAATTTTGGGGAATGCCAAGATCTCATTAGCCTTCCTTTTCCGGATAACTGCTCCTCGGCAACGACGAGGGTTCCCTCCTGAACACCTTCATTTGCTAGTTGATGCGCAATTTTTTGAGTGGATTCCACAGTTTCCTGATAATGGATCATTTTGCCGATCGTTTTTGTTTCCAAGCCAAGTTGTATTTCGCTCTCGGACACTTTTTCCGGCGCTGATATGATCCGGTAGCCTTTTTTCCTAACAGCTTCGACATTATACCCTTCACTGCGCAGGTCTTCTATATGCTTCCAGACCGCTGTGCGTGAACAGCCAATGTATTCAGCAATTTCCTGACCGGATATAAACGCACCATCCGCTTTTGAGAGGGCTTCCATCAGCTTTGTTCTTAACTCAGATTGCATTTCACCAGCCACCTCTTAATTTCTTCTTTATCATTTCTTAATTCTTCATTCAAGACAGCTTTCAATATTTTTTCCAAGTATTCCTTGACCCATGGACCTGGCTTTTCTTGATGCCAAATCAATAAATCCGTCCCCGTGACGGCAAGATCCGACATTTGTTTTATAATAAGTCCATTATAGCGGTGGTGTGCATTCTCTTCAGCATCCGATACATTCCCGCCATTCAGTGCAGCTCTGACTTTAGCAGCTTGTACCGTTATGCCATGACCTGCCTGAAATACATCGATGGCTGCTGGTTCCTTACTCTTCACCAGCTTTATCGTACGTTGAACGTTTCTTATGGTTTTCAATGGCAGCTTCCATGCCCTCAAAGCCTCTTCGATTTCTTGTTCCTTTGTGTGAATCATGATGATAGACCATATTTCTGCCGCATTCAGTTGATGAAGCGGCAGGTTCAGTAAGTCCATTAGATGTTCTTTTTTACGTGAGAATAGAGGCAGGTATTGATATAATCCGCTTTCAAGCAAGAGTGAGAAAGCCTTTATCTTATTAGAGCCGGCCGCTAGTTTCTCAAATTCAACCAGGATTCTTTCGACAGCGATTTCACTGATGTTCTGGGCGTTCTCTTTAAGGGAATCAAAGGTTTCATGATCCAGTTCAAAATCAAGTTGACTGACGAACCTTAAAGCACGCATCATTCTCAATGCATCCTCATTAAACCTTTCATGCGGGTTACCAACCGTGATAATCCTTTTTTGTGCCAAATCGCGCTTACCATTAAATGGATCAATGATCTTTCCGGTCTTATCCATTGCTATTGCATTCATGGTAAAATCTCTTCTTTGCAAATCTTCGGTCAAAGAACGGACAAACTCTACGGCATCGGGCCTGCGAAAGTCCGAATACCCGCTTTCCGTTCTAAACGTCGTAATTTCGTATGTACCCGTATCCGTAATGACAAGCACTGTACCGTGGTCGATTCCGATATCAGCCGTATTAGGAAAAATCCTTTTGATTTCCTGGGGTGTGGCGGAAGAAGCGATGTCCACATCGTTTATGGGCCTGCCAAGGATATAATCCCTTACAGAGCCGCCAACGAAATAAGCCTCATATCCTGCTTCTTCAATCAATTCCAGAATGGGTACTGATTTCAAGAATAATCGATCCATCAGCGTCTCCTCCCTATTCCATGGATTTACCTTCAAGTGCTTGAATGTAGATGGCTTCATACTCTGACATAATCGTATCACTATGAAAATCGGTATTGGCCCTTTCAAGCGCAGCTTCAGAAAAGCGTTTATGTAAACTCGGGTCGCTTAAAAGTCCAATCGCTTTTTCAGCAACCATTTTGACATCTCCCAGTTCACAAATATAACCAGTCTCCCCATCAACGATGACTTCGGGTATTCCCCCGATATTCGTCCCGATACAAGGAACTCCACATGCCATCGCCTCGAGCAGCACAAGTCCGAAACTCTCTTTTTCCGATAACAGGAATATCAAATCACTGATTGAATATAATTCCGCAAGGTTATCCTGCTTACCAAGGAACAAGACCGCATCATCGATTCCAAGATCTTTAGCCAATTTCAATACGGTTGTCACTTCCGGCCCGTCTCCTACGAGGAGTAGCTTTGCAGGCAATTTCTTTTGAGTTAAATAAAACGCCTGGATGACATCTTTCACTCGCTTGACCGAACGGAAATTCGAAACATGTATGATCACTTTTTCATCTTCCCTGATTCCGTATTCATCCTTAAGGTAATCGGAATCGGTTTTACGGTACTCTCTTTCATCAATAAAATTATAAACGGTTTTGATTTCCTTATCCGGCGCGATTAATTCGTGCGTTTGCTGAACAAGGGAATTAGATACTCCTGTAACGACATCTGATTGCTCTATGCCGAATTTAATCAAATTGGTCAATGAGGGATCCTGGCCCAAAACAGTGATATCCGTACCATGCAGTGTAGTTACGATCTTTACTTCATTACCTGACATCTGCTTTGCAAGGATCGCACAAACAGCATGTGGAATTGCATAGTGAACGTGTAGGATATCTAATTTCTCCCGTTTTACGACATCCGCCATCTTGCTCGCAAGCGCCAGGTCATATGGTGGATATTGAAAGACTGAATATGAGTTCACTTCAACCTGGTGATAAAAAATATTACAGTACATCTTATTTAAGCGAAAAGGGATGCTTGAAGAAATGAAATGTATTTCATGTCCTTTTTCTGCAAGCATCTTACCTAATTCAGTTGCTACGACACCAGAACCCCCAACTGTCGGGTAACAGGTAATTCCAATTTTTAATTTCATAAGATTATTATTCTCCTAACAAGTCGGCATCGATAAGTAACGGTTTTTTTGTCATGAATCCCTCCGCAAAGGCGACACCCACTTCTTTGCCAAACATCCGCTCCCGTGCCTCTACAGTCTCGATATAGCCATTAACTAACGGTGTTTCTACAGATACTTGACTTTTTTCGAATTGGCTCCCATATGCCCTAAGGCTATCCAGCTTTTTCGATATTGTAGAAGTGATATCCACGACGAAGTCCGGTTTGTGAAACCCATTGATCATATAATAGTGCATATTTTGGACACGATGGGAATCCATGCCTTCTTCTTCCATATACTTTCTTACTCCTGCCGAAAAAACTGCTTCCTCCACTAATTTGGCACAGTTACCATGATCGGGATGGCGGTCTTCCAAAAATGGAGCAAATACAAGTGCAGGTTTATATTGGCGAATGACCTTGATGATTTGATTTATGTATTCCGCCTTCATGTATAGGCCCCTGTCGGGTAGATCAAGGGAAATCCTCTTCACCCCAAGGATTTCAGCAGCCTTATCGGCTTCCTCTTGCCGCAATGGAACGGTTCCATTGGACGACATTTCAGCTTTTGTCAAATCACAAATGACAATTTTCCTGCCTTGTTGCACATATTTAGCGATCGTGCCACCCATTCCGATTTCAACATCATCCGCATGTGCCCCGAAAGCCAGGATATCTATGTTACTTTTGTTTATCATTTATCTCACCTTGTTTTTGCCTTAGTTTTAGCCAGTCCATATATCCGTGTTTCAAACCTTGTATGAGCACTTCTGCAGTGCCCATATTCGTTGCCAAGGGAATTTCATATACATCTGATAGGCGGATAAGCGCCGATACATCAGGTTCATGCGGCTGTGATGTCAAAGGATCGCGGAAAAATAGGACCATGTCCATTTCTCCGCGTGCAATCATTGCACCTATTTCCTGATCCCCGCCAAGAGGTCCTGAATGAAAACGATGGACAGGCAGTGATACTTCTTCCATGATTCGTTTCCCAGTCGTACCTGTTGCAAATAATTCATGCTGCTCAAATACATCTTTATAGGCTGTAACAAATTGAATGATATCTTCTTTTTTCATATCATGGGCAATTAAGGCAATTTTCATCGTAAATCCTCCTGATCCCTATTCAATAATATTTTCCAAGCCGTATACAAGAACATCCAATTTCATGACGGTATCGACAGCAAGTTTGACTCCTGACATGAACGAAGCTCGATTAAAGGAATCATGCCTAACCGTCAATAGCTCTCCTTCACTTCCGAAAAGCACCTGTTGATGGGCAACGAGTCCCGGTAGACGGACACTGTGGATATGCATGCCATCTACATTTGCACCTCTTGCCCCCTGGATGGTTTCTTTTTCATTAGGGTGCCCCTGTTGTTTTGTTTCACGTACCGCTGCAATCATGTCTGCCGTTTTGGAAGCAGTTCCAGAAGGTGCATCCAGTTTTTGATCATGGTGCATTTCTATGATTTCCACATCCGGGAAATACTTTGCGGCCATTTGGGAAAACTTCATCATCAAAATGGCGCCAATTGCAAAGTTTGGCGCGATGATGCAACCAATGCCTTTTTCTTTTGTCAATGAATCCAGCTTTGCTAAATCATCTTTTGTAAAACCAGTCGTTCCCACTACAGGGCGGATGCCATGATTAAGTGCCGTTTCGGTATGGAACATGCCGACTTCCGGTGTGGTCAAATCGATCAATACGTCTGCCTCTACAGAAGAAAAGCATTCATTTATATCAGAAAAAACCGGCGCTTCGATCCCGTGAAAACCTTCTATTGCGGAAAGGCTTTCCCCGTTATGCTTGCGATCTATGACAGCTGCCAATTCAAACCCTTCTGTCCTATGTACAAGCTTCACCGCTTCATTTCCCATTCTGCCTCGTGGACCTGCTACAATCACTTTCACTTTACTCATCTTTACCTTCCTCCTCCATTTCCTCTTCTTTTCTTGTCCATCTATCTTTATCGCGGGTTGTAAATTTTTCCATGACCAAATCATGCGAGTTTTGAAGATCAATCCCTAAAGAATTGGCAAAACAAATCAACACAAAAAGCATGTCCCCCAATTCCGCTTCAATGGTATTCTCTTCCTCTGTCGCTTTCTTTGGTTTTTCACCATGGTAATGATTGACTTCCCTAGCCAATTCCCCAAGTTCTTCAGACATGCGGGCGAGCATGGCGAGAGGGCTGAAATATCCTTCTTTAAATTGTCCTATGTATTGGTCGACTTCCGCTTGCATTTGTTGGATCGTCTTTTGCTTTTCCATATGAGTCACCCATTCTTGATTTTCGTTTTCAAACATCATACCTTCTCCATGTTAGCTAAAAGTGAAACAGATGACAACAGATACGTTTGCGAATCAAAATTGCCCATAGTTGGTTAATTAGTTATAATAAGTAAATTAATGCTATGCAAACCTTTGGAGGTATGGGACATGCTTTTGGGCTTAAAATTGAAAAATATCATATTCATCCTTTTTGGGGCTGGAATATTCGCATTTGGCCTCGTGCATTTTAACATGCAGAACAACTTGGCCGAGGGCGGATTCACCGGTCTCACCTTGATTATATATCAACTTATCGGGATAAATCCTTCTTATTCTAATTTGATTTTGAATATTCCTTTATTTTTAATCGGGTGGAAATATTTAGGGCGCACATCTTTCTTTTATACGATTATCGGAACGGTTGGACTCTCCGTTTGGCTATGGGTTTTCGAGAGATACGAATTTGAAATCAATCTCGGTAATGATTTGATGCTTGTGGCATTGTTTGCCGGGGTCTCGGTTGGTGTCGGCCTGGGCATCATTTTCCGTTACGGCGGTACAACAGGCGGAGTGGATATCATTGCCCGTTTTGCCCATCGTTACTTAGGGATGGGCATGGGTCGGACCATGTTCATCTTTGATGCCGTCGTCATTGGCCTGTCCATCCTTACCTACCTGGATTACCGGCAAGCGATGTATACCCTCGTTGCCGTTTTTATAGGTGCCCGAGTAATCGACTTTATGCAAGAAGGAGCCTATGCTGCTAGAGGTGCAATGATCATTAGTGACAAAAACAAGGAAATTGCCGAAAAAATCATGAATGATATGGAGCGGGGCGTAACTGTATTAAGGGGCTATGGGTCCTTTACACGCAATGACCGGGAAGTCCTCTATTGTGTTGTTGGAAAAAATGAGTTAGTCCGCTTAAAAAATGCCATAACTTCTGTGGACCCTCATGCGTTTGTATCCGTCAGTGAAGTTCATGACGTATTGGGTGAGGGCTTTACCCTTGATGAGAACAAGAATCCCATTGAAAGGTGATCCATTGACTGTACATACCGATTGAATGCAACCCTTATGAATGTTGCCCTGTCCAACTGAATTTTATTAGCAATGTGCAGCAAATACTCTTAAAAATGAGAAAAGGACCCCATCCCAAGATGGTGTCCTTTTCTCATTAATCTTCTTCCCTCATTCCTGTATACATAAGCAGAAGACGAACTAATTCCAGTACGGCTACAAGAGCGGCAGCAACATAAGTCATCGCAGCGGCACTTAATACTTTTTTCGTTTCCCGTTCTTCATCATTCCGGATGACCCCGGCGGAAACGAGTTGATCCATCGCCCTAGAAGAGGCATTGAATTCAACCGGCAGGGTTATCACTTGGAACAATACAGCGGCGGCCATAAATACGATACCCGCCAATAGCAACTCAGGAATTGAAGCTAACATCCCGATTAAAATCAAAATCCAAGATATGTTAGAGCCAAAATTAGCTACCGGTACTAATGCATGACGGAAACGCAAGAATGCATAGGCTTCTTTATCTTGAATCGCATGTCCAACTTCATGGGCTGCAACCGCTACACCGGCAACTGAATGGCCGTGATAGTTATCCGATGATAAACGCACTGTTTTATCCCTTGGGTCATAATGGTCAGAAAGCATTCCAGGTGTCTCTTCGACCCTGACATTGAACAGACCATTTTGATCTAAAATGGCCCGCGCCGTCTCAGCACCACTCATACCGGAAGAGGCCGATACCTTTGAATATTTTTTATATGTGCTTTTCACTTTCATTTGTGCATAAATCGGGATTAAAATGATAATCGCCAAATAAATGAAATACATGGTATCCTCCTATAACTATTATTACTCTTAATTCTATGGATTGAAGGCAACCGTGTCAAATATAGTGTTCTCTTCCCCTGTCTTTTTAATCATTATGTTCTTTCCTTGGTTTTTCCCTATCACCTTTATATTTCCTCCAGCCTACATAAGAAAGCGTCATGATGATGATTGAGCCTGTCGATATGATGACCCACCAAAGGGAAGGATCTGCATCATCTTCCCCCATATCATCAAAAATGGAGGTTAGTTCGTTTTGCAACGCATCCAGTTCCTTTTGACTTTCTCCATCACTGATTACCTCCGGACGGTATTGGTTGATGTATTGAATCCTCGTGTCCAGTTGCTGCATCGTTTCTTTAGAAAGGTCGACTTTCAAGCTTGGATATATCATTTCATATTGTGATAGGAATAAGTTCAATTGGCTATTGAAGGTAATTGTGTCTTGATTGATCGCGGCATTCTTTGTCTGCTGGAAAGAATTCATCATTTGATCCTCCATCTCTGTCCAAAGAGGCTGATGGGTAGACTTGACCGCATCAACAACAAGCCGGAACTTTGTAACAGAATTAACCTTTTCGGAATCTCCCTTGTTCATATCCTTTATTGTCATCAACGCCTCATTATGAGCTACAGTGATAATTCGAAGTTCGTCCATGTCAAGGATCTGCTCTTTCGCTGTCTCTTTTAAAAACCGGTCAGAAAAAAACGTCAGCATCTTTTCCGAATCTCCATATCGCTTCAACTTGGTCATTTCCAAGGCTCTATCGGAAATGTTATCTAATTGCTCCAAACTTGAAGAGGATTCTGCATAGACAGGGAAATGTAAGACGACAAATAAAACAGCAATGGTTAATATGAATTTTTTCAACATGCTACTCGTCCCTCCTCATATCTCTACTAAAACGATATGAAAGAAAAAACATGAGTAGACCTCGTTCAACATAAAAAAGTTAACCCTGCTTTTACAAAGCTGTATTTAGAGTTAACTTTTTAATGGATGATGGATAGGGTGGTCCGCTTTTTTCTATATCCAAAGTACCAGCCGACAAAAATGGATAGTATACTGAGCCAAAAAGTGAAATAACCTATCGAATTCATATATACCAATAAATCACGATAAATTGGCATCATTTCAAAAACATAATCGATTATGTCATTATGTATGGTCCAAATCGCAGCCACTATCAAATGCCAAGGTTTTATTCGATAAAATGGTGCATATAATACCCCTTGTATCGCCATCCCCAAATGAGAAGCCATTAACATATAACCTTCCCATGGCAATGAACCGGTTGTCAAGAAGGTCATCAAATTCATTGCAACCGCCCATATTCCATATTTGAATAGTGTCATGATTGCCAACGCTTCCATAAGTCCGAAATTCCTTCTTAACAGGAACCCCAATAAAACAAATACAAAGAACAGGCTAGCTGTCGGGCTGTCCGGTACAAATGCCAAAAAAATCGCCGGAGTGTTTTCCAATTGACTACCGTACCAATAATATCCATAGGCAGTACCGAATATATTTATTAATAATAACAAAGCGAGCATTTGCCGGCTTGCAAGCAAACTGTAAATAACATTCATTCTTTTACCCTCACTTACATTCTTAAGTATATTCATTTTACAGGCCATCAACCAGAAAACCAAGTATTCATTTCAATTTCTTCTCATATACGCTTCAATTTACCAATAAAAAAGCCGACAACCGTAGTCGTCAGCTTCATTTACAGCCTATGATAGAAATTGATGTTGATGGCTATATTACTTTGTCGATAAACCAGATACAAATTCAGCTAATGTTGCCAATTCTTCATCTGTACCCTTGAACATGCCAGCTGGCATGTTACCCTGGCCTTTGACTGCGATTTTAGAGATTTCTTCTGGACTTAAGCCTGTGTCAATTAAGCTTGGCGCTCCTGCTCCACCAGTTAACTCTGCTCCGTGACAGCTAATACAGCCACTGGAATCCATCAGTTTATACCCATCGCTCTCTTTATCAATGTCTGCACCTTCCACGATCGCTCCTTGTTTCTTGGAAGCTTCCCAATCATGGTGAGCTGCAGACTCCCATGTCAAATAGAATACGCCGGCAATTGCCAATAGCATGAAGCCTACAGCAAAAGGACGTTTTGCCGGGCTCCGCTCTGGACCACGATCTAAAAAAGGTGCCAAGAGCAACGCTCCGAAAGCCAAACCAGGTATTACCAGGGCCCCGATTGCATTATAAGGACCTGAAGCATAGGTATACTTAAGTAATTGGTAAAGGAATAGGAAATACCAGTCTGGCAGCGGAATGTACGCTGTATCTGTAGGATCTGCTATCCTTTCCAATGGTGACGGATGTGCGATTGTCAGGCAAAGATACCCTACAAGAAATACAGCTCCTACCATCCATTCTTTTAAAAGGAAATTAGGCCAAAATGCTTCAGTTTTCCCAGGATATTCTGAATAATCTTTCGGAATATTCGGTTTACGGTTCGCGGAGATACGCGAGTCACCTACGAATTTCATACCTTTCCCACGATGCATAGAACAATTCCCCTCCTTTATGAAAAGGTTTTTTTGGTTCTTGGTTCACCATTCTTTTATAGTGGACCTGAAATACCTTGTTTTCGGATCATCAGGAAATGAGCCGCTAGTAATGCAAATAATGCTGCAGGCAGGAAGAATACATGAATTGCAAAGAATCGTGTCAATGTCTGTGCTCCAACGATGGTTGGATCTCCTGCTATCAATGTCTTGAGTGCCGGTCCCATCAACGGTACCGATTCGACAATTGTCAACGTAACTTTCGTTGCGAATAGCGCTTTCATATCCCATGGCAATAAATAACCAGTCAAGCCTAATGCCAGCATGATGAAGAAAATCAATACGCCGACCATCCAGTTCAATTCACGCGGTTTTTTGTAAGCTCCCTGGAAGAAGACACGAAGAGTATGTAAAAACATCATAACGATAACTAGACTTGCTCCCCAGTGATGCATACCACGGACAATTTGACCGAAGGCAACTTCATTTTGCAAATAATAAACAGATTCCCAAGCGTTTTTAATGTCCGGGACATAGTACATCGTCAAGAACATGCCTGACAAGATTTGGATGACCGTAATAAAGAAAGTTAACCCACCAAAACAATATACGAATGCGGAAAAATGATGTGCGGGGTTAACATGTTCAGGAACCTCATGGTCAGCAATATCCCGCCATAACGGCGTAATATCTAAACGCTCGTCCACCCAGTCATATAACTTTGTTAGCAATGTTTACGCCTCCCCGTGCGGTTTTAGTTGACCCAAATAAAGTATTCCATCTTTTTCTTTCGTGTCAAAGACATCCAATGGTGAAACCGGCGGTGTCCCTTTCACATTAATCCCATCTTTCGTATACCTACCATAATGGCAAGGACAGAAAAATTGATTCGGATTAGTCTTATCCGTATTCCACCCTACCGTACAGCCTAAATGTTTACAGATTGGAGATAAAGCAACGATCTTACCATCATCCGTTTTGTAAACCCAAGCTGTATTTGTTTCTTCAGACTCATACCACCCATCGACCTGTTTAAAACTAAAGTCGACACGGGTCGGTTCGGTAGTCAGATCACCTACCTTCTGCTTAGTTGCAACGTAATCCCCGCCTTTATCAGCTGATAATACAGGATCAATTGCAAACCTAACCATAGGCATCAACATACCGGCCGCCATAAATCCACCAACGCCAGTAAGTGTGTAATTAAGGAATTGACGTCGTGAAACATTATGCTTGCTCATGCGTTTTCCCCCCCTCTATTACTATACTGAGAGCCCAAAGGACCAATAAATAGCGACACTATAAAACTAGGACATTTCCATGATATCTCAATAATTTACCAAGGTCAATATTTGTAAAACCCAAAAGGTGGCAACTATGTGTCAAATAATGCGAAAAATCCTACTTTTTTTCATTTTTCCAATTATAAGAGAAAATATCAAGGATTTGGAGAACTTGCTGGTTAATCATTTCCCTTGCTTGTTCAATTTCAAGCCCTTCCAAGGGAATGGCAGGAATCCATACTAAATTATTCTCTAATTCCCGTTCTTCTTTTTTCCACTCGAAGTCCGATGTAAGAAAGAAAACATGCTCGAAATTATTTTCTTTCACTTCATTGGCCCAACGCTTTAACCGTTCAACCTTATCCATTTCATCACTTAAATAATGAAATGTCGGCAATAAAAGAATTCTACCTTTCATCTGCTTTTCAATTTCCAAGCTTAAAATGGTAAGAAATTCATTCATTGAGCCCGTTTGCTTCATTTGCCCTTTAAAAGATAGGGGAACCAAAGGAATCAAAACGGTATCCACATACTCTTTTGACTGCATATACATGTCAAGATCTTTTGCTGTCCACTTCATGTTTTTTCATCACTCCCGATTTTTTGAATCAACTCCTTATCATTTTACCATTATTTTTATAACATCTTTACCATATACCCATAGTCTTTACAAAAATGTGGATTTTATCAATGTTTTATAAAAAATAAAAACCTTTCCTGATTACGGAAAGGTCAATTTATTTCATCCAAGTACTTTCAATTGATTCAATTGTTCGGTTAAATCCTTAAATGCTTGTTCATCATGCTTATCAAGCGCTTCATCGATTTCCTTAAGCAGACGGTCCCTTTGAAAATACAACATGCTTCTTTCTAAAAATTGTTCAGCTAGCAGCTGATCTTTTTCATTCGATGCCGTCGATTTCGGCATGAAGGGATTGTGCTCGAGTACCGCTGCATATTGATAGGAAGAGTAAGACGATTTAAAATTAAGCTGAATATAAATGTCTTCATCCCGATTTAAACGGATATCATGAAAAGATTTCTCTGCATCGGTCGTCATGATATTAGACTTATAGAACCTGAAAGGGACCTCATCCACACAATGTGTCGACATAATCAGTCCACGTGGGCAATATTGTGCATTTTCTACAAAATGAACCTTTTTCATCAGTTGATCATGACTCATTAAGTAATTCAATATCCACACGCATTCTCTTCGTTTCAGTTGATAATGATTTAAGAACCACCGAATAAAATCCTTCTTCTCATTCACAGAAACAGGGGCAGCCACCATGAATTCCCTCCTCTGTCTTGATTTAGTTTTGTTTCACTTATCTACATTTCCTCTGTGTTTTCACCTAGCCGCTCCAAAATCATTGCATACTCATCATTCGCCGGATTCATCTCAAGCAGCTTATTAAATACTTCTCTAGATGTGGCTCTGTCTCCTTCTTCAATTAAAAAGAAACCATAATCTTCAAGGAAATCTTGATTGCTGTTGAATGAATTATATGCTTTATGATAGCTGGTTAATGACTCTTTAAATTGTTCAGTATGCTGATAAGATACAGCAGCTATCCAGTCAAACTGAGGATCATCCTCTCCATATCGCCTTACTTCACCTATACACTCCAATACATCTTCATACCTTTCTTGGTGCATATACAATTTCAAAAGGGTGAGTGCAGCTTCCAGATATCCCGGATCAATGGCAAGTGCTTCTTTAAATAGATTTTCAGCCTCTTCGTCAAGACCGCTTTTCAAGGCTATTTTACCACCGAAGAAGTAAAGTTCCTTATTGAATTCATCAGCCTTGATTCCTTCTTTGACCGTTTTCAAGGCATTTTCGAGATCTTCAAGATGTTCATAACTCTTTGCCAGGTACAAATATAGTGAATGATATTCATGATCTAATTCTTTCAGTTCAATAAACTTTCGTACGGCTGTCTCATAAAGACCTGCCTGAAAAGCTGTAAATGCATATTCAAATAAAGTATTGATTTCAAGTCCATCCTTCAAGGCCTTCTCAAAGTGCGGAAGGGCCTCCTCGAACTTGCCCGAGCTGCTTAATGCTTCAGCAAGCCTCTGATTGACATTAACACCAGCGATTTCTTGTTCCTGTTCCAAAACCTTTATGTAATTTGCAATGGCTTCCTGATCCCTGCCTTGATGAAAGAACAGTTCAGCTAGTGCAAAATCAATGATGATCTCATCCGGAAGCATTTCCTTAGCCTGCAGTAATTTCCGTTCGCTGACCTCATCCATCCCCTGTAATTGATAAAGGTCCGCTTCCAAAAGCAAAGCACTTGGATATACTTCATCATCTGCACTTACTTTTTCAAGCATCAGCATCGCTTCATCTTCCTGGTCCATATCAATCAGGATTTCCGCCAACGAAACAATCAATTCTCCTTCATCGGGATAGAGTTGCAGCAGATGTTCAAAAAGATCCTTTGCCTCTTCCGCAAAGCCAAGCTGGAGCATTTCTTCGGCCAGCAATAAAATGTCCTCTGCTGACTCTGATGATTTAATTCGATTTATATGTTTAAGAGCTTCTGTTAATTCCCCTTTTTTTAAATGCTGTATAACTTGTTCCACTGTGTTCATTGTTGAATCCTTCCTTTTGCATGATAGACTTGGTCCCTAGTCATACACACTCACGCCATAATGTAACATACTCTGCCATTAAGAACAAAATACCATGTAATCGCGAGATGCATAGTAAACAGTATTCATTAGTTTACCATACTGCAGCCTTGTATTCCATCGATGAAGTCCCCTCCCATTCTCATTAAAAAAAGGTTACTAGTTAATTCTCCACGCTGTGGTAAATCTCCTTTTTGATCATGAACCCCTTTTTCATTATTTTCATGATCCATACAGATACAAAATAGCCCTGATGTTAGCGCTTTCAACACTTTTGAGCATTTAAAAAAAGTTTACAGACCAAATAAGGTATGTAAACTTTTTTTATATTTACTTTATCAATTGCGTCAAATGCCCAAAAAATTGTGGATACGATACATCGATGGCATCAGGGTCGGCAAGTTCCACTTCCCCATCCGTTATCAAAGCCGCTACAGCAAGCATCATCCCGATACGATGATCCCCATGGCTTGTAACCGTACCTCCATTCAGGGCTTTACGGCCTTTGATGATCAATCCGTCTGCTGTCGGGGTTATATCTGCCCCCAGGATGGAAAGCTCATTTGCAACAGTATCAATTCGATTCGTCTCTTTCACTTTTAATTCTGCTGCATCCTTGATTGTCGTTACCCCTTCTGCCTGTGTCGCCAGAAGTGCAATTACCGGTATTTCATCGATGAGACGGGGAATTAAATCACCGCTGATGGTCGTTCCTTTTAATCGGGAGCTTCTGACCGTGATGTCACCTGCAGGTTCGCCCTCGCTCGTCTTCTTCTCTATCGTGATATCAGCCCCCATCGATTTCATGACTTCGATGATTCCAGTCCTTGTCGAATTAAGGCCCACATTCTTTAATACCACTTCACTATTTTCCGTAATCGCTGCAGCCACCATGAAGAAAGCTGCCGAAGAAATATCACCCGGCACATGGATGGCCGTCCCTTTGAAGACTTGATTTCCGCTTACTTTAATCGTTTGGCCGTCTTTTTCGATTTTCCCGCCAAACTCCTGGATCATTCGTTCTGTATGATCACGGGTCTCTTCCGGTTCGATAATGATCGTTTCACCTTCTGCCTGTAAACCAGCCAAGATTATCGCAGATTTCACCTGTGCACTCGCTACAGGCAATTCGTAGCGAAATCCTTGTAATTTGCCTCCTCTTATGGCGAGGGGAGTATATTCTGCTCCTTTTCGGCCATCAATGGCTGCTCCCATCTGACGAAGAGGGTTGACTACCCGGGTCATTGGACGTTTGGCTATCGATTCGTCACCTGCCAAAACGGCTGAAAAATCCTGTCCTGCCAATATGCCCATCATTAACCTGATCGTGGTACCAGAATTTCCGACATCCAGTACTGATTCAGGTTCCTTTAATCCATTAAAACCTTTGCCTTCAATTTTGACGTGCTGGCCATCTTGTTCAATATGGACTCCAAGCTGCTTAAAACAGGAAATCGTACTTAAACAATCAGCTCCTGGAAGAAAATTAGTTACTGTCGTTTCCCCTTCGGCAAGGGCTCCAAACATTATCGAACGATGGGAGATCGACTTATCTCCAGGTATGGCAATCGAACCACGCAATGTTTGGATGTTCGTTTGTAATTTTTTAGTATTCATAAAACCATCCTTCCCTATATTATTATGCCAGGATCGTTTCATAATCTGTATGTCTTGAAATACACTCCGCAGCTTTTATCCGATCAACATCCGTTTGGAAACTGATGACCAGCACACCGTATATCTCTTCCCTGGTTTCAATGATCCTTATGTTTGTAATGCTGATACCTTCTTGTGCCAAATATCCGGTAATCTCAGAAATTATTCCGGCATAATCCGGTATATCGATATATAAATCATAAAACGCTGGTATGGCGCCTTTCGCATGTGTCGGCAAATCATCCCTGAAAATCTTGGCATCGGTAAAGAATCGAAGGATTTCTTCACTATCTTCATTCGCAACCAGACCTTTTATATGCTCCATTTCATTCAGCCAATCATTCATTAATTCAAGCAGCACATCCCGGTTATGTAACAAAATGTCACGCCACATTTCCGGACTGCTTGAGGCGATTCTGGTAATATCCCGGAATCCACCTGCTGCGAGCCTTGAAATCAACTTGTTTTCCTTACTATAATTTTCTGCTTGCTTAACGAGCCCCGATGCGACAATATGCGGAAAATGACTAATGACCCCAGTCAGCTTATCATGTGTGGCAGGACTAACAATAAGAAAGTTAGCTCTTGTCCCCTGCAGCCACCCTTTCAGCTGCTCAACCTTTTCTTGTTTGATGGAATCCCCCGGAGTAAGCAAATAAAATGCATGTTCGAATAAATGTAATTTGGCTGCCGCAGCGCCGCTCTTATGGGAACCAGCCATAGGGTGCCCCCCGATGAAGGCCACCCCTTTATCTATCAATGGTTTCGCTGCTTTAACGACTGTATCCTTCGTACTTCCTGCGTCAGATATGAGGACATCACTTTTTAAATCCATATCAGTCAATTGAGCTAAAATCTTTACGGTTTCATTGACAGGCACAGCAAGTAGAATCAAATCAGCTTCACATGCTCCCGCTTCCAAAGATGATACAGAATCATCAATGATCCCCAATAGCATCGATAGTTGAATATTCTTTTCACTTAGGTCCATACCAACAATAACGGCTTCAGGATGCGCATGGCGTACAGCCATGGCCAATGATCCGCCTATTAGACCTAAACCTATTACAAAAACCTTACCCTTCACTCTTCTCTCCCCCGCATCTTTTATGCTCCTCTAGGTTTGATGAAACGTTAAAGCAGCGAATCAGAAGGTGCCTCAACTTCATTCAAAAAAGCTTTAATAGCATGGATCATTCCTTCATTTTCTTCCGTAGAACCAATCGTTACCCTTAGGCTGTTAGGAAAACCGAAAGATTTCCCCGACCTTGCGATGAAGCCGCGCTCAAGCAAATATTGAAATACCACATCGGCATCCTGTTTAAAATGGATAAAGATGAAATTACCTTGTGACGGGTAATAAGCCAAATTTTCCTTATTGCAGAATTCATAGTACTGTTTTAACCCTTTTTGATTTTCTTCCTTGCATTTTTCAATGAAGGCCTGATCTTCCAAAGCGACGATAGCAATATTCTGTGCAAATGTGTTCACATTGAATGGTTCCCGGGATGGATCTAATTTCTGGATGATATCCTCATCCGCCAAACCGTACCCTACCCTAAAACTGGCAAGTCCATAAATTTTCGAGAAAGTCCGGAGTATGATCAAATTTTTATATTTATTAATCCATTGATTCGTTCTCGGGTAATCCTCAGCGGTTGCATATTCACAATAAGCTTCATCCAAAACGATAAGAACATCTTCCGGCACTTTTTCGATGAACGATAATAAGTCCTGTTCCGAAATGTATTTACCTGTTGGATTATTTGGTGTACAAAGCCAGACAACCGCTGTTTCATCATCTATTACTTTAAGCATTCCTTCTAGATCATGAGCACCGTCAATATGAGGAACTTCCCTGATTTCCGCTCCTTCTAGCGTGGCGTTATGGCGATACTGCGAAAAAGTGCCTGTTGCCATGACCGTATTCTTTCCAGCTCCCAATAGACTCCTGGAGATGATTTGAATGTTCTCATCAGATCCATTTCCAAAAATAAGCTGAGTTTCTTTCACACCTGTATGTTTCGCAACAGCTTCCCTTAGCATCGTTGCATATCCATCTGGATAGATGGCAAACGAATGGGTTGAATTCCTAACGGATTCCTTGACCTTTTCCGAACAGCCAAAGGGATTTTCATTTGAAGCTAATTTCGTGATTTTTTCCAACCCGTATAATTTTTTCACTTCATCAGTGGATTTTCCCGGTTGATAAGACTTCAAGGAAAGGACCGCTTCATTCCATTTCATGTCAATCACCTCTATATTTTTATCACTTTAAAGTAAGAAAGTGTGAGAATAGTATATCATATTCATAGATTTGTAATCATCTTATATCCGCTTTGTCAAGTCTGGCCGTAATACGGTAGCCCCTGCCTGGTAAACATGCTGTATCTCTTTTTGAGATTTTGTCGTATTTACGTGGATCATGACCCGGATGCAAAATGGCAAGGAATTGCTCACCGGTATTTCTTTCATGCATGTAACCGGTACATAAGTCCAGCCTTCGAATTTCCTCAAGGCTTTGGCAGGGAAGACAGAACGAATCTCTTCCGTAGCAGAAAAAAATACAGAAGCTACCATATCGGGATCAATTTCATTGACCTGAATGATCTCGGCCATCAACTTTTCGACAGCAGAAATCACTTCCATTTCTGTGTCTCTTTCTACTGTAGTGGCACCCCTTATTCCTCTTATCACACATAGTCCCCCTTCTCCTGAACTCTAAATCATCTCCGTCATTTCCTCTATCAGCTCAGAGTCGTCTATATCCATTAATAGCGGTGACCCCACTTCGTTTAGCAGGACAAAGGTAGCTGCATCATTGACCGATTTTTTGTCTGTTTTCATTAATTCAAGCAGCATTGCATGTTCAAGTCGGGTTGGAATGGTTATTTGATAACCTAAAGAAGAAACCCAGTCAATAAACTCATCTAGTTTAAAATCGAGATCCACTTTCTTTCTGCTTAATTTAAGTGCATATACCATCCCGATTAAAATCGATTCCCCATGCGTAAAGTTTCCGTATCCCATTGAACCTTCCACTGCATGTCCAAGCGTATGACCAAAATTCAAAAAGGCACGAATGCCGTTTTCTTTCTCATCCTCTTCGACAATTTTAGCTTTAATGCCAATCCCTTTTGTAATCATGGTAAGGAATTGCTCATCCGTTATATCATTCAAATCAACAATATTCGACTTTAACCATAGATAAAGCTCATTATCTGCTATCAAGGAATGTTTAATGACTTCTGCAAAACCTGACCTTAATTCTTTAAGTGGCAGAGTCTTTAAAAATTCCAGATCATAAATGACCGCTTCAGGCTGATGAAAGGCCCCAATCATATTTTTCCCTAGCGGGTGATTGATGGCAACCTTGCCGCCCACTGCACTATCGTGGGCAAGCAAAGTCGTCGGAACCTGTATAAATGGAATCCCTCTCATAAAAGTAGCTGCAACGAATCCAGCCAAGTCACCGACTGCACCGCCGCCAAGGGCGATGATCAATGACTTGCGATTAATCTGTTGGGATAAGCAGAAGCTTTGGCATTCATAAAACACATCGAATGTTTTAGCATGCTCCCCTTCTGGCACTACATGATGCAAGATCGGTTTTCCCGTCTTGAGCAGGGCATCCTTCACGGTCTGCAAATGAAGTGCCGCCACTTTCTCATCAGTTATGATCAGAATCTTGTTTAGATGATTCAGTTCATGTGTTATTAATTCGGGCAATTCATTGATTGCCTTCTTGCCAATTAAAACCGGGTATTGCTTGGAAGCCGTTTTAATTTGGATGGATTCCATGATTTAAAACCCCTTTACTTCTTCCCGATATGATCTTATGTACTCTGCTAATTGCTCATAACGATCTGAAGGGAATTGATCAACGATGGCAACCGCCAGTTCCCATGCCACTACCGCCTCAGCTACCACTGCTGCTGCAGGGACCGCACAACTATCGGAACGCTCGACACTTGCTTCAAACACTTCCTTCGTATCGATATCAACACTTTTCAAAGGTTTATATAAAGTGGGGATCGGCTTCATCACACCGCGTACAACTATCGGCATTCCAGTTGTCATACCGCCTTCAAAACCGCCAAGGCGATTGGTTTTCCGGTAATAACCCTGTTCTTCATCCCATGCGATTTCATCATGGACATCACTGCCGAATAGATGGGCCGCTTCAAATCCTAGACCTATTTCCACACCTTTGAATGCATTGATGCTCATTATCGCTGCGGCTAGTTTTGCATCAAGCTTACGGTCATAATGCACATAACTTCCCACTCCCACCGGCATTCCTTCTACAATGACTTCGACGATTCCGCCGATGGAATCACCTTTTTGTTTCGCTTCATCAATTGCATCCTTCATCTGCTGCTCAACGTTTTTGTCGAAACATCTAACGGAAGATTCTTCTGTTACTTGTTGCAATTGCTGGATCGTTTCGTATTTTGGCGGTTCTGCCTTCACTCCGCCAATTTCCAAAACATGCGATGCCACTTCAATCCCCAATAAAGACAATAGTTTTTTTGCGACAGAACCTGCTGCCACCCTTACTGTCGTTTCACGGGCTGAAGATCGTTCCAGAACATTTCTCAAATCGCGGTGCCCATATTTAATCCCGCCGTTCAAGTCGGCATGACCAGGACGAGGCCGGGTGATTTTACGTTTAATTTCTTCAGCTTCCTCTTCTGAAAGCCCTTCACTTCCCATAATCTTTGTCCAATGTTTCCAATCATCGTTCTCGACCACCAAAGCAACCGGTGAACCGAGAGTGTAGCCATGTCTGATTCCTGAAGAAATAAAAGCCTGATCTTTCTCGATCTGCATCCTTCTTCCACGTCCATGCCCTTTTTGCCGGCGTCCCAATTCTTGATTGATATCCTCATTCGAAATCGGCATTCCCGCCGGTAATCCTTCAATGATAGTAGTCAGTTGCGGACCATGTGATTCTCCCGCTGTTAAATATCTCATCTTCCAGCCCCCTTTTAGCACTTTAAAGTGTATATGTATCAATATACCACAATTTTATGAAATGTGGGTATATGTAAAACGTAAAAACCATATTGTTTGAATTTAATCACTTTTCATTCTATTTTACAAGTACTTAAACATTTTCGATATAGTTTAATCTTTCAAATCAGAATTCTGTTGGATTTACTATTACTCGACAAACGAAAAGGACTGAACGCCCATGAGCAGAATCAGTCCCTTTTTTAAAATTATTTACTTTTTCTTATAAAAAAATGTGTCGATCGTTTCAAATTGATATTTTCCAGGGGTGAATATTTGCTCTGTACTTCCTACAAAAAAAACCCCGCCGCTCCTTAATGATGCACTGAATTTTTCATATAACAAATTTTTCGCTTCTTCCGTGAAATAAATTAGCACATTGCGGCAAATGATTAAATCGAACCCTTGTTCAAATCGATCAGCGAGAAGGTTTTGCTTTTTAAATGTTACCCTTCTCTTGATTTCTTCATCGACACGATAAAAATCCGCTTTTTTTTCAAAGTATTTCCTTTTGATTTCTTCAGGCACTTCATTTAAGGAACGCTCAGGATACATCCCCAATTTCGCTCGCGCCAACACATTTTCATCCAGATCCGTCGCCAATATCTCTATCCGGCTAAGTGGAACCAGATTGGATAAAATCATGGCAAGCGTGTATGGTTCCTCACCAGTTGAACAGGCCGCGCTCCAAATCTTCAACTTTTTTTTGCTTGCTAATAACCCAGGAAGGATTTTCCGCTCCAACACTTCCCATCTTTTCGCATTTCGATAAAATTCGGAAACATTGATTGTCATTCTATCCAGAAACTCATTTAAAACTTCGGAGTTGGTTTGAATGTCTTTATAGTATTCACGAAATGAATGATATCCTCTTTTTTCATATAGAGATGTCAGTCGCCTTTTCATTTGCCCTTCCTTATATAATGCCAAATCAATGCCTGTCAACGTCTTGATATTGCGAATAAACTCTTCATATTCTTGAGGCATTCCTACGACTCCCCTGCACATAATTATTTTAAGTGGTCCTTCCCTTTATATATCGGAGAGTGCCATATTTTCTTTAAACTGCAATAATTCCTTACCATGCCGGGAAGCTTAAAAAGCAATGCAAAAAAAACGGGTTCCATCGCATAATGCCGATGGAACCCGCTTCCTATATAGTGATGAGTACTAATTAATAAACCCACTCGTTTACAAGTTTAGAATACTCAACAAGTTCTTCTTCTTTGAAGAATAAACCGATTTCACGTACAGCGCTTTCAGCTGAATCAGATCCGTGAATGATGTTTTTGCCGACAGTTACGGCAAAATCGCCACGAATTGTTGCTGCTGCTGCATCTTTAGGGTTAGTAGCACCCATCATTTGACGTGCTGTAGCGATTACATTTTCGCCTTCCCAAACCATTGCGAAGACAGGACCTGAAGTAATGAAGTCCACTAATTCGCCAAAGAAAGGACGTTCTTTGTGCTCGCCATAATGTTGCTCAGCCAATTCTTGAGAAATGACCATTAATTTTGCTCCTGCAAGAAGGAAGCCTTTCTTTTCGAAACGGGAAACGATTTCACCGATTAAATTGCGTTGAACGCCGTCAGGCTTTACCATTAAAAATGTTCTTTCCATGAATGTCACTCCTAATATGTATCATTGTTATTTGCCTATATAAGGCAATACTTTTAGAATATTACCATTGTTTGATGAGTTTCGCAACTCCCATTATCAAAACTTTCTTTTTCCGATATTTTTCGCGATATCCGATAAAGTTTTTCTAGCTTTAATGGCAGGAAGACCTTTCAACTCAGTAAAAGCTTTTTCTAAATACATATCACTGATCCTCGCTGCCTGTTCAATGGCACCGGAAGTTTTTATCGCATTGATTATATGGGACATTTCATCTTTTGGCGTATCTTCCCGAACAGTTTCGATAAGCTTTTTTAACTTTGGATCCTCCATAGCGATCAAAACGGGTAAAGTGATATTACCTTGAATCAAATCACTCCCCGCCGGTTTACCAAGTTCTTCTTCCGACGCCGTAAAATCCAATATATCATCGGTGATTTGATAGGACATACCGACATAATATCCGAATTTAAATAGCTTTTCGTGAATTCCCTCGTCAACACCTGCTGAAATGGCTCCCAACTGGCAGCTGGATGCAATGAGCAATGCCGTTTTCCGTTTGATCCGTCTAAAATATATCCGCCAATTCTGTTCGAAATTATACTTATCTTTAATTTGTTCAATTTCCCCAAGACATAGTTCAACCATGGTATCAGCGAGAATTTGATGCGCAAGCGGAGACTCGATGACCGCCATCATTTCCAGAGCACGAGCAAAAATGAAGTCGCCTGTGTACATGGCGACACGATTATCCCATTTCGACTTGATGGTAGCCGACCCCCTGCGTAAATCCGCATCATCCACAACATCATCATGTACAAGGGAAGCCGTATGGATCAGTTCCAAAGTCGCTGCGACATGCTTTACGACATGAATATCATAGTTGCCAAACTTCGCACCCAATAGGACGAATACCGGACGGATCCGTTTTCCACCGGATTGCAGTAAATGCAGGGAAGCTTCCCTTAAAACCGTGGAATCCGCTTCAATTGCGGCTTCCAGTTCTTTTTCTATTAATTGCAAATCTGCATTCAAAAATGAATACATCATTTTAAATTTCATACATTCCACCCAGCTTTGTCCATTGCTATTCTGCTTATTTTGAAGGCTTGTACCCGAAATGTGTTGCTGCTACCCCACCGAAATGGGCTTTATAACTGACATTTTCCATTCCTGCCTGCTTAAACATGTTTTCAAGCTTTTTCATGCCTGGGAAATCTCGAGCCGATTCCTGCAGCCATGAGTATTCACTATAGCTTTTTGCGAATAATTTGCCGAACATGGGCATGATGAAACGGAAATAAAAATAATAGCCCTGTTTAAAGCCTAGCATCGTTGGCTGTGACGTATCCAGGCAAACGACCATACCACCTGGCTTCGCTACACGGTTTAACTCTTTAAGCACTTTCATGTAATCAGGGACATTCCGCAGCCCAAAACCGATCGTGACATAGTCAAAGCTATTATCCTCAAAAGGAAGTTCCATTGCATTCCCATGCATTAGGGAAACTTGATCCAGATTGAGTTCCTTCACCTTTTGTTCGCCGATTTTCAGCATGTTTTTACTAAAATCCAGACCAACAACCTTTCCTTCTGGTCCTACTTCATTAGCAAGGGCAATGGTCCAGTCCGCTGTTCCACAGCATACATCCAGTGCATGGGCGCCTTTTGGGACATTCATGATGGCCATTGTAGCCTTCCGCCATTTAAGATGCTGTTTAAAGCTGATGAGGGAATTCATCTTGTCATAATTTCCGTAAATCTTTTCAAAGACATGATGAACTTTTTGCTCTTTAGACTGCTCCATGATTCACCCTTCTTTCACATATGAATTTGCCATACTCTCTGTTTGTTCCAAAATGGCCTTCACTCTTTCCAGTAGTTCATCATCCAACTTTGCCAGCTTCCGCATCGAGCGCTCTACGGATTGCCGGGCATCCCTCAGGCACTTGTCGAATCGGGTGCGTACCTGTTCTTCCTTTTCCGAAATGGGAACATCCCCACCGGTCGAGTCATCAAAAGGCATTTCCCTTAGGACATCAAAAACTATTGATTCCCCCGACTTCATATAACTGCTCTTCTCGGCATGCAACCGTTTTAAAAGCAGCAGGTCTTCCGATACTTCTATCCAGGCAGGCTCATTATAGTAATCCGCCAGTTTCTGAATCAGCGAAGCCTCTATCGCTTTTACCGTCATTAAAAGCGTTGGTACATCATGAATCGATCCTTGTTGGTATAGAATGATTTTATTATCATTTATTTTTTTTATCGCGCTTGAAAGGATACGGATCATATCAACATTACCTACACTGGCAAGCCCTTGATAATATAAGCCGCTATAGTAATCACCGGCAAGCACTTGTAATTGACGATTTTTCAATACCTCGGGCGACTCGATTCCTTCACCCGAATTCGAGACGATTTCATGGGTATCCAGAGCTATTTGCACTAACATGGTTGAAATGATGTATTGATTCCGTTTTTCGCTTGTAACGTCCAAATCGTTAAACAATCCCCAAAGCAACATCAGTTTATCTTCGTCCAAGCTTGGCTTTTGTATATACTTCAACAAATATGGATGTTGAGCTTTCGTTTCTATTAATCGTTTTAATTGCCTTATGTCGTCCGTAATGTTTAACAATTGAGATCACCCTTGCATCCCCGAAAGATAATTTTTTTCATACATATTGGTTTCTGTCTGTGTAAAATACACATTATTATACCATAAAAACAATCAGATGAAATGGTCAACGTTTATAAAATGAAACTTCCAAAAACAAGGAAATTATCGACTTTTGCTCTTCAAAAAAATGGATGCGGGAAATTTACAGCTTGTTAAACGCGATATCAGGTGATTGATTTATAATGAACCAAGCATTGAGAAACGATCATTTGTCAGGTGAATTCTTTTTGGAATCACTTTCTATCTCTCCGAATGGAGTATAGACCTTTGCATGGCCCCTGATTTTAATTGCCGAGGTATGCTCCGTGAATTGTGCGATCATCACCTCTCCTGAGTCCAGTTTTTCGGAGTGATGAAACTTGGTGTCCGTTCCCCTTGTCAACCCGATGACATTCACACTATCCTCAATGGCTTTGATTACGACAAAATCATTCAGAATCTTTTTATCATTCATTTTTTCCTGCCCCCATATCCTTAGTCTTTAATGAATGCCAGTACTTCAGCTCTCGTACGGTGATCCTTCGCAAACGTTCCCCTTACAGCTGAAGTCACTGTTTTAGATCCGGGTTTTTTTACGCCTCGCATGGTCATGCACATATGTTCAGCCTCTACTACAACCATTACACCATGAGGCTCGAGCTTTTCCATTATCGAGTCTGCAACTGTAGAAGTGATGCGCTCTTGAAGCTGCGGCCGCTTCGATACAGCCTCAACCGCCCGTGCCAATTTGCTTAAACCAGTCACTTTTCCGTTCTTCGGAATATATGCTACATGGGCTTTCCCGTAAAAAGGGACTAAATGATGTTCACATACCGAGTAAAACGGAATATCCTTTACAAGTACGAGTTCTTCATGGTCCTCCCCAAAAACAGTATCGAAATATTCCTTTGGATCCTGATTAAGTCCAGAAAAAATTTCTTCATACATTCTGGCTACACGAGCAGGAGTATCCAGCAGTCCTTCCCTCGTTGGGTCTTCCCCTACAGCCTCGAGAAGCATTTTAACCGCTTCTTCTAATTTGGCATGATCAACATTAGCCATTTTTTGTACCTCCTAAAAAATCAATAATATTATGTATTCAGATAAAAAAACCAAAGCGCGTTGCACCCGGAAATCCATAATTGCAATTATTAAAGCTACCGATTATCCATAGATTGAATTCCTTTAAAGGCAGTTTCGCCGGAAGCGGTTTCGGATGGTTATTTTCTTGTGACAGATTTACCATCTGAAGCGTTTCTAAAATATTCACTGTCTTTTATATTATCACAGATGGAAATTAAGAAGCAAAAAAAGGACCGCGTTTTCACGCGGCCCTTTTCGGTTAAGCACCCGTATGTAATGGTAGAATTACTTCACTGCATCTTTCAGCGCTTTACCGGGTTTGAAAGCTGGCACTTTGCTAGCTGCAATTTCGATTTCGTCACCAGTTTGTGGGTTACGGCCTTTACGAGCCGCACGTTCACGAACTTCAAAGTTACCAAAACCAATCAATTGGACTTTATCACCGTTTTTTAGAGCTTCTAAGATTGTATCAAAAACAGCATCAACAGCTTTTGTAGCGTCTTTCTTAGATATTTCAGTTGCTGTAACAACTTCATTAATTAATTCTGTTTTGTTCATGCCATTCACCTCCTCCCAAAAGGAATCTTTATAAAAAATCATTATTACAACACTATAATAGTGATTTGATATTAGCTTCGGTCAAAAAATTTTCACTCCCTGACAATCAGGGATTACCAAGCCGGTTTAATTTCCAAATTATTCATCCAGAAATGTATAAATAGGTTGAAATCGCTGTTATAACGCGTTTTCTGTATGTAGATTATCACAAATCCTATAAGCTTAGCAAGGGAATTCAAAAAATAATGGGAATCTTTTCATTAATAATTGTATATATTATAAATTTTGTCTTTCGCTATTCATCATTTCCCTTTTTTATAGAAATTAAACTTATTATATTGCTGAAAATCGCTTAACCACAGGGTTTTTTCAAGATTATACTAAAAAACAGCAGGTTAATTCAAATATTAGCGTTCATAAATGATATTTTTCTTGCGATCCTGCCATTTCTTTCATGTAAAAAGACCAATCCATAAATGGAGTTGGTCCAGCCTTAAACGTTTTCTATAAGATGATGGCAATCAAACCGCCACTGCCCTCATTAATAATCCTCTCAAGTGTTTCTTTCAATTTATAGCGTGCATTGTCTGGCATCATCGCTAATTTCACCTGTATGCCTTCCCTTACGTAGGAACTTAGGCTTCTTCCAAAAATATCGGAGTTCCAAATGGAGAGTGGATTGTCTTCGAAATCCTGCATCAGATACCGTACCAATTCCTCACTTTGCTTTTCCGTACCGATGATTGGCGAGAATTCGGATTCGACATCGACCTTGATCATATGGATGGAAGGAGCTACGGCTTTTAGCCTGACACCGAACCTGGCTCCCTGGCGGATGATTTCCGGTTCATCAAGACTCATATCGTTAAGGGATGGGGCTGCGACACCATATCCAGTTTGTTTAACCATTCTCAATGCATCGGCCACCTGATCATATTCTGCTTTCGCATACGCAAAGTCCTGCATCAATGATAACAGATGATCCTTGCCCCGAATCTCCACACCGACAATTTCCTTCAGAATATCATCATAGAGTTCATCCGGAGCGTATAGGTCTATTTCTGCAACCCCCTGCCCCATCTCAATGCCTGCAAGCGCTGCACGGTCAATGAACTCGAATTCATTGAAATGACCGACTACACGATCAACATCCCTCAGGCGCTTAATGTCCTTGACGGTCTCTTTAACCGCTTCCTGGTAACTTTCCCTTAACCAATGATCCTCGCGCAGAACCATTACCCAGCTCGGGAGATTAACATTTACCTCAAGAACAGGAAATTCGTACAAGGCCTCGCGCAGTACGCTGTAAACATCCGATTCCCGCATTCCTTCGACACTCATGGCCAATACGGGGATATCATACTTTTCCTGCAAGGATTCCCTCAGTGCTACCGTATTCGGGTGGTGAGGCTGAACGGAATTGACAATCATGATAAATGGCTTGCCAACCTCCTTCAATTCTTCGACGACCCTTTCCTCGGCCTCTAAATAATCACTTCGAGGGATTTCTCCTATCGAACCATCCGTCGTAACGACCACGCCTAATGTGGAATGATCCTGAATTACTTTGCGAGTGCCGATCTCGGCAGCTTCATTGAACGGAATCGGCTCTTCATACCAAGGCGTGTGAATCATGCGGGGACCATTTTCATCTTCATACCCTTTTGCCCCGGGTATTGTATAACCGACACAATCGACTAAACGGATGTTCACGTCGAGACCTTCAGCTACTTGAATCGATGCTGCCTGGTTCGGTACGAATTTGGGTTCCGTCGTCATGATCGTCTTTCCGGCAGCACTTTGAGGCAATTCATCCTGTGCCCTGGCACGGTCCGCCTCAGACGGTATATTCGGAATGACGACTAGCTCCATGAATTTTTTAATAAATGTGGATTTTCCAGTCCTGACGGCACCGACCACCCCCAAGTATATATCGCCACCGGTCCGTTCAGCTATATCTTTAAAAATATCTACCTTTTCCAAGGTATCCCCTCCCGAATTAGAGTTTTGGGATTTCGTTTATCCATTTGCATTTATTTAGGACAATATATATCTATGATGTTGTCCTAAAAATTTATTCCATTTATTTCCCTGGTTCAATCCCTTCCTCCACCAGAAATTTTTATATAAGGGTTGTTATTTTAAAAGTAAGATGAAATAAAGATAAAAGAAATAACCCTTCCCCTACAATATATTTTGCAGAAGAAGGGTTATGCCTATTTTGTAAGAAATATTGGAGTATTTGTTTTTTCATCAATTGTATAAGGTAACGAATAGGCAGGGACGAAATCCGAACTCTGCACCAGCAGTTCCCGGATATCTTCACCTTGCTTGATTTTCCCCTCATGCTTCTTCAATGCCTCAAGTAAATCCGGGGTATAATCAACAAAAATGCTGCCTTGACCATCGACTACAAGGTATAAATCTTTTTGTGAAAATGGACTCGTGACCGTCGGAGCTTCCTTCAGGCCCATCTTTTCATAATCAAGCGTGAAGACATTATCGGATAACCTTTCCTTAAACGGCGGGTATCCGTTGCTTTGCTGATAGGCAGTCAATCTCAAGGAAACATCCTGAATCTTCTGCGCCATTCTGACATCCAACAGCTTTACAGTCGGGTCTTTTTCAACATTAACGAGGATGTATTGAAAGACACCCCCTGATTCAAAGGCATTGTCCGGCGGTTCAGCCATATACCTCGGCGAAATCTTAGAAAATTTTATGACATATTTTTGATAAATCGGTGTCCCTGCATCTTTAGTAACTATCGGCAGTATGCCGCCTTCATCTTTCTGAAATTGATCCACTGCACTTTGGACGGATTGTAATTGCTCTTTATAAGGCAGTTGGTTTTGCATTTTTTGCTTCTCCGGATATAAGCAGCCAGCTAATGATACAGAGATGCATAATAAACATAATATTTTGAAAAAATTTCTCATCATTTCTCCTCACCTATCAAGTGGTTGGCCCGCTAAGTACAACGATAAGGATGATCAAGCCGGCCAGAATCATAAGTATGTATGCGATAATTGCTGTCAAGACTCTCCAAAAACCTTTTAATTTATAGCGGCTTAAGTAGATTAGAAATATAGAGATAACCATAAAGCCCATAGCTATAAAGGATATCCACATTTTTTGCAGGGCAGGTGTCATATCTTCATCACTCCTTTTTCCAGAAATTATTATAACATACCAAATTACGTTAAAGGAATTAAATCCTTGTCCAATCTGTGTAATTCCTTACTCGTTCTCGTGAAAAAAAATTTCTGAGATCCAGTTATATAAAGAGAAATATGTAATTATTCCCTCCTCCAAGCAACAAAAAACAACGCAAAGACTGTTTCGATTTATAAACAAACTCGATAATAATTGAGTTTGCCGACCGTTTTTTAAGGTGTTTAAAATTTGACCGTTGATTGGAATGTTGGGCACTCGCTTTCCACGGAAGGTCCGCCCTCGACGCTATTAGCGCCTGTGGGGGTCTCCCTTGGCCCCGCTTTCCCGCAGGAGTCCCGTAAGTTCCGTTCCAATCAACTTTGTGTTAACAGGAAGATAAGCTCCTTATTTAAGGATGAAAGCTCGAGGTGATGAGGATACCATTGATCAGCTTGAAATGTTTACTTTAGACAACCTGGTGCAGTGAACTATTTGACTAGTAAAATGGAGGCTGCCATTGATGTAAAGAAGATGGCCACCTGGACTTGACGAAGGGTGGAAATGGTCGAAATAATGACCTTGGAGAGTTCATCAATCTCTAAAACTGCTACAAATTCAAAAAGGTTTCGGAACGATACCATTCCGAAACCTTTTTATCTACAGTCTGAATCAGCCCAAAGGCTGTTTTTCTGCTTTTTTTAATTAAGATTGAAGCGTCGGCAAGACTTCTTTAAACGCTTTAATGACTGTATCGACTTCATCCAGCTTAATAGTCAATGACGGCTCGATCCTGATTGTTTTGGAATTAATAAGCGTACCTGCCACCAAGATGCCTTTATCAAAAAGGGCTTTTGAGAATTCATAACCCACTTCATCTTTATGGAATTCAATACCGATCATTAAACCTTGGCCGCGGATTTCCAGCACCTTATCTTTGTGCTCAGCAGCCACTTCCCTTAACCCATTTAAGAAGTATTCTCCAACTTCTGCAGCACGCTGCGGTAAGTTTTCTTCCAAAAGTACGTCGATCGTAGCAATTGCCGCAGCACAAGCTAGTGGATTTCCACCAAATGTCGTAGTATGCATGAATGGATTGTCGAACCAGCTTTTAAATACTTTCTCATTGGCTACAACAGCGCCTGCTGGCATTACTCCGCCACCAAATGCTTTCGCTAAACAAATAATGTCCGGAACAACATCATATAGCTCAGAAGCGAACATTTTACCTGTCCGTCCCATTCCTGTTTGCACTTCATCCAAGATCAATAACGCATCATATTCGTCACATAATGCACGAACCTGCTTTAAATAATCTTGCGGAGGCAGAATGACCCCTCCTTCACCTTGAATAGGCTCCAACAGCACAGCAGCAACATCTTCACCGACCAATGCACAACTTTCAAACGTTTTTCTCATCATATCCACATCACCGAATGGTACATGGCGCACACCTGGTACCAACGGGATGAACGGTTTTCTGAACATGCCCTTTGCCGTTGCCGATAGGGAACCAAGGCTTTTCCCATGAAATGATTTTGTCGTGGAAATGATCGTGTATTTGTCACTGTACATTTTAGCCAGCTTAAGTGCAGCCTCCACGCTCTCGGTACCGCTGTTCGTAAAGAATGAGTATTTTAGATCTCCCGGTGTGATTTCAGCAAGGATCTTGGCAAGCATTGCACGTAATGGATCAAGCAAGTCCTGGCTATGAAGGGCTTGTCTTTGCAATTGATCGGTTACGGCCTTTACTACTTTAGGGTTACGATGGCCAACATTATAAATACCAAAGCCACCTAAACAATCAATATATTTTTTTCCATTTACATCTGTAAAACAGGAATCTTGATCAGACCACTCCACCGAAGCGAATTGAGTATCTTTAGTGACCGTCTTCCGATATTCCAAAAATCCAGGGTTTACATGGTTACGGAAATTCTCGACCGTTTCTCTTGTTACCCACTGTGCATCTTCTTTTGAAATTTCTTTTTGCTCGATTAATTGAAGCACCTTTTTAATATAATCTTGAGTTGCTGATTGGTTAGCTTGAGTGTTTTTACTTTCTACGTTAATTGACATTTTATAATCTCCTTTTTTTATAGCTTTAGTTGATGGGTTAATTAAGTTTGCTTTTTTTATGAAACTTTGATGCTTACCTCCCTTTTTTCTTATACTTACTAATCAAGCAAGAACCATGCCAAGTTAATTAACCAATAAAAACGCATTTTTTTAAAAAAATCACTCTAAAACTATGCAAATATGCATATCGTTATTTCACTTTGCATAATCGAGTTTGGGAAATCATTGAAAAGCTTCGAAAATGCCTTCATAAAAATAAAAGCCGTTGACAAGTGATTTTCATCACTCGGCAACGGCTTTTAATCAAAATGCATCATTTTCGATTTTCTTACTTTGTTCAGCTAACACTTTTTGATACTTCCTGCTCACTGACGATTGACTTATCCCGAGCGCTTTAGCCGCTTTGGTCGTGGTTTTATACTGTTTCATGGCAAGCATGATCAATTGTTCTTCCACATGATCCTGTGCTTCCTGCAGCGGAAGGATTCTCGTAATGATGGGTTTCGTTTGTTTAAAGTCACTGCCCACAGGTATGAACCTTTGAATGAAGTCAGCATCGATCATCTCTTCATCTGCAGAAACAACCAATCTTTCAATCATGTTCTGCAACTCACGAATGTTTCCCGGCCAAGTATAGACTTCCAGTATATTTAATGCATCGGGGGAAAAGTGATAATTCCGCTGATACCTTTCATTCAGTTTTTGCAGGAAATGAAAGGCTAGCGGCGGTATATCCTCCGGCCTTTCCCTTAATGGGGGCACATGTATGGGTATGACGTTCAATCGATAGAATAAATCTTCTCGGAACGTGCCCATCTCGACCATTTTTTCCAGACTCTTATTCGTGGCCGCAACAATTTGAACATCAATGGAAATGGGTGTAGTGCTGCCAATCGGTATCACTTCCTGTTCCTGGAGTACCCGCAGCAGCTTGACTTGCAGATGTATGGGCATGTCACCCACTTCATCCAGGAATAAAACACCCTTATTGGCCTGCTGAAAGTATCCTACCTTCCCGTTTTTATCCGCTCCTGTAAAGGAACCCTTCGTATAACCAAACAATTCACTTTCGAGAAGGTTTTCCGGAATCGCCCCGCAATTTATCTTCAGGAAAGGTTGTTTAGATCGCCTGCCCATTTTATGAATGGCTTCAGCTATCACTTCTTTACCTACTCCCGACTCCCCATTGATTAATACAGTAGATGAAAAATGGGCGATTTTCTTGACTTGGCTGATTATCTGCTCCATTTTAGGACTTGCAAAAACCAACTCTTTATAAAATTGATCCTGTTTTTTGAATGAGTCCAGTTCTTTCCTCATTTCATTTAATTCCGATTTCAATTTTGTCGTTTCCGTTATATCCCTTGATGCAATGACTATTCGATCTATTTCCCCTTTTTCATTGAACACAGGGGTGCCGACGGAAAGGACTTTCTTATTCATTTTCGTATCTTGGACAATCGATACTTTCTTTTTTTGTTCAAGGACTAACCGGGTTACCGAAGGATTAAAAATCCCTTCATCCTCTAATTGCAAGAGATTCTTCCCGATATAATCTTTTAAGTCCTTCCCCCAGAATCCCGAGATGATGCTGTCACTATAGCGCAGCAGCTCTCCTTTTTGATTGACTACAAGTATTTCATCATAGATATTCGCTAAAATGGCATTCAAGTCTTTATTCGAGCTTTTTATCAATTCTATTTCCATGGCCATTTCCTCAACCATCGGTAAATCCTGAACGATGATGATCAGGCCTTCGACTTCTTTTTCATGGTTCAGAATCGGGCTATAGTCGACAAGCACACTCATGACATCAGTAATCTCCAACTGATTCAGAATACTGCTCCCGCTGGCAAACACGCTATGTATATGCTGCTTATTGAAGATGTTCGCAGCAGGTTCATTAAGGACTTGTTCAGAAGGTTTTTTTATCATCTTCAAGCCTGATTCATTGAAGTTCACGATATTCTTTTCTTTATCAGCCACAAATATCCCCATAGGAATGGAGGTTAATATAACATTTAGCAGGTCTAAATTTTGTTTGCTGTCCTGCTTGAATAATTCAGCTAATACATCTTCCCTTTTTACATAACCGGTTAGCATGCCATCATCCGTTTTTATCAGCACGATAGGTTCACCGATAATTTGAAACAGATGCGGCAAGGAAATGTTAGGGTGCAATTTACAGACATTATCAATCGAAAAAGCATACTGTAAAAGCTGATCGACTGTCGTTATTTTTTCATTTAACGGGAGGTCATCCATACGGATATACGCAAACACTTGATTTTCCTTCATAAGAAAGAAGAAAGGTTCCTGTATCTCATGAATATTTTGGTCTGAAAATGTAGGCTGATCAATTGTTATAGTTATGAATGGTCTAATTTTATCATCCGGAATAGATAACACAGTTTCACTCTCCTTTTGTAACCTAACCTATATTTTATCACAATTCCGAATTGCAAGATAAAAAATAAGAAGCACCATTACTCATATCCAGCATTTACCTTTACTTGTTCCACGACAAAAGGGTCCTTTAACGGACCCTTTTGACCTAAAAACCTGATATGCAGCTTAGACTTATTTTATAAAGGACCGTCCACCTTATCTTATACATTCCAATCATGTTTGACTTTTGCTTATTCCTGTTTGTTATGATTCGTGGATGGCCGTCCCCTGCTAAGGCTTTTTATACAGATAGGACAGCTCTCGCCATACCGTCATTACGGCTCCATACCTGTTTGCAACACTATAAGGTACCAAGGGTAAAATGTAGCTTCCAATGCTTCTGCCCCCGTCACTTTTCCTTATTCATTCCCCTACGTAATTTTCCAGAAAGATAAATACCATCAAAAGGCAAGGCGACGAACGTTAGTACCGCATTTGCATTCGCACCCATTTTCCTAACCATGACACAGAAACCGTCACAATAATCAGTAAATTCAATGCTTATGGAAAGGTCAGTAAAGAAGGAAATTTATTAAAAGCAATATAATTGAAATGAATAATTAATCCATCAGTATCGATTAGCCTACAAAAACAGGCATATGCATGAATGGACTTTGCATATGAACCTTTACCGATTCCTGCCGAAGGAATGACTTTTCCAACATTACATAACTGTACACCATGAAAAGCATCACCATGAAAGCTCCCGGGAACCAAACTAAGCGACATATTCTTGCTCTAAGCGCTGAATACATGTTGCTAACGGCATGAACGGGATAGAACAACAAGCAACATTACTGACCTCTTCATTTCTCATCAGCCATATAACACCCTCCTTCGTGTAATGAAACAGTAGATTAAATTCACTGTGCTTTTTCAAAATGAAATAGCGGAGGGGATTCCGTAAACCATTTGGTCCGATACAGAAGATAACCAATCCCAATTACCGCCCAGACTATTCCTAAAATCAAGGAACTCATCTCGAGATTAAGCCAAAGGATGAAGACTGAAGCCGCGCCTAAAACCGGGGACAGAATAGTTGAAAGAAAACCTCTAATCGTTCTGAAGCTTTTGTTTCTTATCGAATGGACGATTACGCAAATATTCACGAAGGTAAAAGCGATTAATGCCCCAAAGTTTATGAGGGAAGTGGCCGTAACCAAATCAAGGAATAAGGCAACCAGTGATATCGACCCGACAAAAATGACATTAAAAAATGGCGTGTTGTACTTGGGGTGGACAAACCCAAATAGTTTTTTCGGGATCATTTGGTCACGCCCCATGACATATAGCAACCTAGAAACACTAGCGTGAGATGCAAGACCGGAGGCAAGGGTACCGCATAAGGTTCCTGCAAGAAAGAATGCCTGAAATAACTTCCCGCCCACGAAAAGGGCAATTTCCGGAGAAGCTGCTTCAGGATCGCTAAAACGGGAAACATCCGGGAAAAATAACTGTGTAAAAAATGATGCTGTCACGAATAAAACCCCTCCGATCAGGGCAGTCAAAAAGATGGCCCGGGGGACCGTTTTGGATGGATTCGGTGTTTCTTCCGATAAAGTAGTGACTGCGTCAAACCCCAAAAAAGAAAAACAAAGGATTGTAGCACCAGTTATGAGCGTCGAGACTTCCATATGGGGCCCGATGAATGGCTGAACCGACAAGACCTCTCCAGTCCCTTCTCCACCCATGACTCCTTTAACGACAAGTACGCCAAAAATGACGATGACCAACATTTGAAAAAAAACAAGGAAGCTATTAAAGTTGGCCGCAAAATTAACATTGAATAAGTTAATGACTGTCATTAAAAGGACAAATGCCACCACCCAAATCCACGGGTATACTTCCGGAAAAAGAGCAGTTAAGTATATTTTTGTCAAAATGCCGTTCACCATCGGTAAAAATAAATAGTCAAGTAACGAAGACCACCCGACAAGGAAGCCTAAATGCGGACTGATCGTTTTTTGTGTGTACGTATAGGATGAACCTGCCTGCGGATATATTTTAACCATTTTTCCATAACTGGCTGCTGTAAACAACATTGCCAAAAGAGCAATGATATAAGCGGTCGGCACATGCCCCCCGGTTTTTTCGGAAACTATCCCGAATGTATCAAAAACAACCATCGGCGTCATATATCCAACACCGAGCAATACGATATGCCACAAGTTTAAAGACCTTTTCAGATTACCTGTTTGCATGTATCATTCCCCTTCCTTTTTAAGCGAGAAAATAGTAACAAACTTTTCTCGCCTCCCCTTAAAATTTTTTGGTCATATTACACTTCGCAATTTTCATACCAAAAAAAAAGGGTCGATTTTTAACAAAAAACAAGGAAATATGTAGAATGATTTATGCAAATTTGAATAATCTATTCAATTATTCATAAACAGAAGATTTTTTGCCCATAAAAAAAAGCAGAAGATATTTAGATATCTTCTGCTCATTTGACTAAATCCCCCGTGCCGAGGTCAAATTACTAGTTTACTTTCGTTGCATTGTATGCTGATACACGGCAAGGCGCATCATCAAATGCCTAATTTAATGAAATTCTTTTATGAAAATCAACAGATTGGGGATTAATCCTGCTGCCTGCTATCCAATATGTTAAAAAGTTCTTCCATCTCATTCGTTTTTGAACGATTCATCAAAAGGTCAACTGCCTTTTTCACTTCTTCCCCATTGAATAAAACATCGTACAGGGCTTCGGTGATCGGCATATTCACTTCGTACTTTTGGGCTAGTTGATAGGCGGCTTTAGTGGTTCTGACACCTTCAACGACCATCCCCATGTTTTCCAAAACTTCTTCAAGCTTTTGCCCTTTACCAAGCATATTCCCAGCTCTCCAATTACGGGAATGAACGCTTGTACAAGTGACGATCAAGTCGCCAATCCCAGCTAAACCTGAAAACGTTAGTGGGTTAGCCCCCATAGCCACCCCTAGACGGGATATTTCAGCCAACCCTCGAGTCATTAATGCAGCCTTGGCATTATCCCCATAGCCTAAACCATCCGTGATGCCGGCAGCCAAAGCAATGATGTTCTTTAAAGCCCCTCCGATTTCAACACCAATCAAGTCCGGATTCGTATATACACGGAAATTATTATTGATAAAGATGTCCTGAACCCTTTCGGCAGCTTTCATATTCTTTGAGGAAACGGCAACTGTTGTCGGGTGACGTAAACTGACTTCTTCTGCATGGCTCGGTCCTGAAAGAACCACTATATCCTTAAGCCATTCTGACGAAGAGACTTCTTCAATCATTTCCGATATACGAAGCAGGGAATCAGGTTCAATTCCCTTACTCACATGAACGATTGTCAATGGTTTATCATGAGCCTCTTCAATCTGACCAAGCACTTCCCGGTAGGCTTTTGTCGGAACAGCCAAGATTATTATTTCAATCCCTGCCAATGCTTCCTTAATGGAAGAATAACCTTTAATCCCCAAAGGCAAATCAATCCCAGGCAAGTATTTTTCATTCGTATGATTTTGATTGATTTCATTGATTTGATTCTGATTATGTCCCCATAATCTTACTTCATGCTGGTTATCAGCGATTACAAGCGCTAAAGCAGTCCCCCAGCTCCCAGCTCCAATCACTGCGATACTTTCTTTTTCTTTTACCACGGTATAACCACCTTTACTATTTTCTCTGGCGTCCAAAAATTCGTATTGGTGTTCCTTCAAAACCAAAGGCATCCCTAATTCGATTTTCTAAAAATCTCTCATATGAGAAATGCAATAACTCCGGATCGTTAACGAATACGACGAAAGTTGGCGGCTTGATGGCTACCTGTGTCGTATAGTAAATTTTCAAACGGTTTCCATTATGAGTCGGTGTCGGATTCATTGCCACGGCATCCATTACCACTTCATTCAATACATTTGTCTGAACCCGGATAGCATGATTCTCACTAGCCTGATCAATGACCGGTATTAAGGTATGTGTCCGTTTTTTCGTTAAGGCAGAAAGATAAATGATTGGCGCATAATCCAAGAACAGGAAATGAGCCCGGATCTTTTCTTCAAAATCCTTCATCGTTTTTTCATCTTTCTCGATGGCATCCCACTTATTGACGACGATGATGACCGCCCTACCCGCTTCATGGGCATATCCTGCAATTTTCTTATCCTGCTCACGAATTCCTTCTTCGGCGTTCAGGACTACAAGAACAACGTCTGAACGTTCAATTGCCCTTAATGCACGAAGTACGCTATATTTTTCCGTACTTTCATACACCTTGCCTTTTTTCCGCATCCCTGCTGTATCAATAATGACATACTCTTTGCCATTGTACTTATACGGAGAGTCAATCGCGTCACGAGTCGTACCTTCAATATCACTGACAATGACGCGTTCTTCACCTAACAATGCATTGACCAGAGAAGATTTACCTACGTTCGGTCTTCCAATCAAACTGAATTTAATGACATCATCAGCATAATCCGGGCCGTCGAATTTAGGGAAATGTTTAGCCGCTTCATCCAGAAGGTCACCAAGACCAAGTCCATGAGACCCGGAAATCGGGAATGGATCGCCAAAACCTAACGCATAGAAATCATAAATTTGATCTTTCATTTCTGGGTTATCGACTTTATTTACCGCAAGGACAACCGGCTTTCTTGACTTATAGAGTATCTTTGCGACCTCTTCATCAGCTGCCGTTACACCTTCACGACCATTCGTCATAAAAATAATCACATCAGCTTCGTCAATGGCAATTTCAGCCTGCTGGCGAATTTGTTCTAGGAACGGCTCGTCACCGATATCAATTCCACCTGTATCAATAATGTTGAAATCATGTGTCAACCATTCACCCGAACTATAAATCCTGTCCCGGGTCACTCCAGGAACGTCTTCGACAATCGAAACCCGTTCTCCAACTATTCTATTAAAGATTGTCGATTTTCCCACGTTCGGACGACCGACTATCGCAATTACCGGTTTTGGCATTGCTATTCACCCTTTCTGCTACTATATCTCTGTCAAAGTCACGAAATTCATGAATGCATTTATTACGGTTGCTTTGCATTATTGATTTTCATAATTTCCTTTTAAAGGAAAAGGTTGTATTCATCATCATTTAAAGGAATCTTTCATCAGTAAGAATAATCCCAACTGATGTTCAGTTAAACTCATCAGGTATTCACGGACGGTTTGTCCACTTGACGCCCCGGTTCCTTAGGTGACATGAAGCTGAACCCTCTGCATGCTAAAACATGATTCTAAACAGCCCCAAAAAATGAAGAAAGCTTCGGCATACGGCTTCCTTTTTAATTGTTTAGAGCATTTTACGATTTATCTACAGACCTCTAACTATCCTATAGTAACAAATTTCTCGCCAATCAACAATGATTGTATGAATAAAAGCCTTCCAATTCCAATTGGTTCCATTTATATTTCTGCCTTTTGATAAAACAGCTAATACCCCATTTTAATTTTCTCCATACTCATTGATTAAAATTCTCTTTTCCTTGTTTTGATAAAAATCTCGAATGGGAAATTGTATAAATGTATTGGCCAACCAGTTCCAACATTCTCCACAGTATGTTTGCTCCCAATACCAGCACGGCATTATCATGCCATGCGTAAGCAAGGGCCACATAAGGTAAAGAGTGGTAAGCAAGTAATCCGGAATATATGATATCTCCCAGCAGCATCCCAATTAAAAGGACGAACAATCGATGTTTCCAATTTTTAAAAAGTAATAATATAAGATAATTCAGGAAAATACACAAAAGATAAGAGGGTTTCATTATGAGCCATATCGGATCAAGTAAAGAAAAAAGTTGAAAACTCGCATAAGCGAGAGTGATAATAAGACTTCCGCTGATCAGTTCCATCATCTTGATGATTGATTTCTTCCTAATATACACACACAGAATAAAGAAAAGATACGGTCCGCTCAAATGCACGGAAACCAACGGAGCCTCCAGTTTATAGCCCGCTAATACCATTACGGCTAATAGATGAAAAAGAAAATCAAAACGAAAGGGAACCGTTTTCGGAATAAAATACATGACAATGACCCAAACTATCCATGAAATCCAATAAAATATAATTCCATCCATGCAGCGTCCCCCCTTTAAGGAACATTATGGCTTGTTTATTCAAAGTATAAACGTTAAGCACGGCATTTAATGAGGAAACCTTCCCCCTATCATGTAAAAAGGAGGTGTGAACATGGGAAAAGATCGACAAGAGAAGAAATTGAGAGAAAGTAAACGGGTGGAGTCCGACAGGGACCAATCACTGGGTCATAAAGGGGCAACAAGTATGGAAAGCCCTGAAAAGGCACGAAAAAGGAATAGTTAAGTCTATCCATGAACAAAAAGGAAGCATCTCCATTCGTTTCAATGAGATGCTTCCTTTTTGTGGTCATTCATTTAGCATATGCCGAACAATCAATGCCTCTTTGAGATAACCAATGATAGGTATTTCCTTTGATGACCAATTTCGATTTTCTTAGCTCTGAGATATTACCGCATCCGAGTGCAGTCATGATGACCTTTAAATCTTCATGTATGTAATGTATTTCTTTAATCAATTGTTCCAAGCCCAACTCTTTATATAGCTTGAGGAAATGTCCGGCCAATCCGACACCTCTTGCTCCTAGCGCCAGGCTTTTTGTAATTTCCAAAGGGCTTTGAATGCCACCCGACCCTATGACTGAAAGCTGTGGTGAAACATTTACCGCTTCGACAATCGACGCGGCTGTCGGGATGCCCCATTCATTAAAGTATCCGAGTATTTTTGCACGTCTTTCATTCTCGATTTTAGCAAAATTCGTTCCGCCAAACCCGCCTACATCAATGATTGAAACACCTACGGAATGTAATTGCTGCACCGTCTCCATACTCATCCCAAATCCAACTTCTTTTACGATGACAGGGATTCCGATCGTTTTATTGATTTTTTCTATTCTCGAAAGGGTACCCGCAAAATCCCTGTCCCCTTCAGGCATCGTCAATTCTTGGATGACGTTAATATGTATTTGAAGGGCATCGGCCCCGATCATTTCGCTTGCCCGCTTAGCCTGTTCGACTGTTGCTTCACCACCGAGATTACCAATCAACACACCATCAGGATTTTCCTTCCTTACAACTTTGAAAGAAGCTTGCTGGCTAGGATCCTTGATGGCTGCCATTTGCGATCCTACCGCCATGGCGATTCCCGTTTCCCTTGCAGCAATGGCTAGGTCACCATTCAATTTTTCCGTTTCAGGGCCTCCGCCTCCGGTCATGGCATTTATAAAAATTGGCGAACTTAATTCAAGTTCGCCAACTTCTGCTGTGAGGTTCACATTATTCAAGGAAATACCTGGTAAGCTTTGGTGAATAAACGAAATATCTTCTAGTCCGGTTTGATGCTGCTGTCCTGTCTTAAGCGCAAATTCTATATGATCTAATTTTCGTTGTTTTCTCTCCAAGGCCATCACCATTATTATCTTATTTTAGTTTTTTCAATTGATCACCGATCATTTCACCTAGCTGAAAACCCTTCGATTCTTCAGGCATCTCATAATCTGATGTGTTGTAATTGGATTGAGGTTCTTCAAGTTCCTTGATGCTCAATGATAAACGCTGATCCGTTTCATTGACTTCGAGCACTTTCACTTCGACAGACTGGCCTTCTTTAAGTACTTCTTGCGGTGTGGCAATATGCTTGTGTGAAATTTGTGATATATGGACAAGCCCTTCTACGCCTGGAAAAATTTCCACGAATGCACCGAAAGAAACAAGGCGTTTGACGATACCTTCCAGTGTAGAGCCTTTGGCAGCTTTTTCTGCAATTCCTGCCCAAGGTCCAGGAAGGGTATCCTTGATGGAAAGTGAAATCCTTTCATTATCACGATCGATGGATAGCACTTTCACCTGCACATTATCCCCTTCAGAAACGACATCGGATGCCTTGTCGACATGCTGATGGGAAAGCTGTGAAATGTGGACAAGGCCGTCTACGCCACCAATATCCACGAACGCACCAAAATCGGTAATCCTTTGGACCACACCCTCAAGCACTTGCCCGCTTTCAATCTTATCCAAGACATTTGCTTTTTGCTTTTCCTTTTGGTCCTGGACCACAGCCCGATGTGAGAGGATTAAGCGATTTTTGTCTTTCTCAAGCTCAACGATCTTGAATGTTAAAGTTTTGTTTTTGTAATCAGAAAAGTCTTCAACGAAATAGTCTTCTACTAGAGAAGCTGGAACAAAACCACGTACGCCTAGATCTACGACAAGCCCGCCTTTGACGACATCTTTAACTTCAGCCTCAAATACGTCTCCATTTTCAAATTTCAATTCCAGGTCATCCCATGCCTTAAGAGCGTCAATTTTACGTTTTGATAGAATGAGAGCTTCTTCTTCGACTTTAATGACTTCCAGCTCCAATGCATCACCTTCCGAAACGGCATCTGACGCCTTTTCGACATGCAGGCTTGAAAGCTCACTGATAGGTATGATTCCATCAGTTTTGCTGTTTTCCACATCGACAATGACCTGTTTTTCTTCTACCTTTGAAACGGTTGCTTTAACTTGATCCCCAACTTTGTAATCGTTCACTTCTACTTGGTTCATATCTTCTGTCATTACTAACTCCTCCTTAACCCATGACTGATCAGCAAATTTCCTCTTCATCGGCCACATATTTTATTTAAAGTGGTTCAATAAAAACACTTTCCTAATAAAGATAAAAACAGTTTTTTTTAGAGTAATAAAGTTATATTCCTTTTCATCGGCAATAAGGAACAATACCCTTATTTTATAAATTCTAACAAAATCAGAAAATTGTCAAGTATGAAGGACTATTTATGCTCGGAAATCAATTTCCCAATATGCTCCATGATGATCCTGGTGGCTTCATCGGCTGATATTTTCTGTTCACGATATTCGGTAAAATTTATTGGAGGACCGTAAACGACCTTCAATGGACGTAAAAATTTATATGGGCCGATGATTGCACACGGTATGATAACGGCATCAGACCGCAACGCGAAAAATCCGGCACCCGCCAAACCTTCTCCCAATTCACCGGTCTTGCTTCTGGTTCCCTCGGGAAAAAGACCAATCGCCTTGCCCTCCTTCAAAAGCTTTAAGCCTTTTCTAAGGGATTCCCGATCGCTATTGCCGCGTTTCACGGGAAATGCATTTACTCTTGGTAATATACCCTTTAAAACAGGTGCATGAAACAACTCTTCTTTCGCCATGAAATGAATATCCCTTGGAGACGTCATGCCAACTACGGGCGGATCCAAATTATCAATGTGATTGGCACAGATCAATACCCCGCCCTCTTTAGGGATATGTTCCTTTCCGAGTGCTTTAACCCTAAACGAAGGCGTTAAAACGCCTTTTACGATGTTTTTGGCAAATGTGTAAAAATCCAATGTCATCTTTTCCTCTCTTCTATTAAAGACATGATGCTTTCTGCGACTTCCTGAATCGATAATGAGGTCGTATCGATTTCGATAGCATCCGCTGCCTTTTTCAGTGGCGAAACCTCGCGTTCGGAATCCAGCTTGTCCCTTGTTGCGATTTCTTCCCTTAATTTTTCGATATCTGATGGAAAACCTTTCAATATATTTTCCTGATGCCTCCGCTGTGCCCTTTCATCCACAGAAGCGATTAGAAATACCTTTACTTCGGCGTTTGGTAACACATGCGTACCGATGTCCCTGCCATCCATGACGACACCGCCATTTTCACCAAGGATTTGCTGCCTGCGAACCAATTCCTCCCGGATGCTCCGGTGCTTGGCCACTTCCGAAACGGAACCAGTCACTTCATTGTTCCTGATTTGGGCTGTCACGTCCTCGTTATCCAAGAACACCAACTGCCCATTTTCACTTGGTCTTAATTCGATTTCCGTATTGATGAGAACTTCTGATAATGCTTGTTCATCATCAAGAAGAATCTTTTGATTAAGGGCCTTATAGGTAATGGCCCTATACATTGCCCCTGTATCCACATATATGTAATTGAACTTTTCTGCAACAATTTTAGCAACCGTGCTTTTTCCAGCAGCAGCTGGTCCATCGATTGCGACTGATAATTTTTTTTTCATAAATCCTCCCAAGAATCCTACAATCATGCTGATTATTTAGTACCTTTTCATTTTATCACAACTAGCGGGAAAATCATTAATAAAAGGGATGTCTACGTTTAAAATCACCTTTGTTCTTTTTTGATCCCTACAGCCATCATAAGTTATCCTTTTATTGAAAATCTTCTTACAAAAAAAAGCGGATCACCGCTTTTACTTATGGGTTCCATTGAATGTTTCAATGATTTTCGTATAATTATTGCTGTTGACACCTTCATACCTCGAGAGCTTGGTCAAATCAAAGATTTGGTCCTCCCTGCTCAAAAGGAATTGGAAAAAAAATAAGCAGGCCAATTGGATGATGATCACTTTAATTAATAGTCTTTCAAATGTTTTCATATAAGCCGCACCCTCCATCCGTTTATATTAGCAGTATGGATGGAATCGCTGTTTTTCATTCAATCATGTTAAACATGCAAGCCTTTTTTCTTTAAATCCACCTGCTTTTCAAATATAAACCTCATTAATGTCTGTATATCATTTTTTGAAGGTTCAAGAAATTGGACGTGCAGCAGCATATTTCCATGTTCTTTTTCCGTTACGCGAATGACTTTGCTTTTTACCCTTAAATAATGAATCTCACCTGATTTCATCGTAAGCGCCATCCACAGGTATAATTGCGAAACCGATTGAATAGCAGTGCCTTTTAAAAGCCTTATGGAAGCTCCGCCAGCGCTGATATCCTTCGTTAATGCACGAAAAGGGGTAAACTCGGAATGTTCTGGATGAATGGCGGTATCCAAGGTTACATCCAGGCGCACGAATTGTCTCCGCTGGAATTTAACAAACGTTTCTGGTTCGGACAGCAATAGTTGCATCATGGGTATTCTACCTTTCACTTTTCCAAGCACTTCAGACTCGAATACATAAACAGCCTGCTCTTCATTGGAAAATGTGACATTGAACTGTGTCCCATCAATAAGGAATGCAATTTTCCCAGTCTCTTCATCGATGGGAAAGTCCGTATAGAAACAACCCGTCCCCATTTCTACAACCATACAATTGAACTTTTCCTTCTGTGATGTGTATTTCGGTTCGAGCATTAATATATCACCAATTCTAAACATCGTCGTCCACGTCCTTTTCGATAGGGAGGAAACCACATAATATTACCTATGAAATTCCCCATATAATCCAATAATCATGAAGTTATTATGTCATGAAATAAGAAAAAGGGAAAGTGACTAAGCACATTTCCCCATAACTTATGATTGACGATTCTTTTAAATTAAATTCTCGTATACCGGTTCGGAATTCTTTAATTTTTCAACCTTTTCTTCTTGACCGGTATCTGCATTAATGAAAATACGGTAGGTATCGTCTTTAATCGTACCGAGAAATTCATAACAAAGAACTTCTTCACCAATATCATTGGTGATTAACGCCTTTCCTTCTTCCATTATTTTTACGTTGCTGTTGATTTTGTCCTTAGCCTCTTTCTCGGATATTTTCGGATTCCCTAATTCCCTGGTTTTATGTGATTTTAAATACTCATCAGCTGAAAACCCTATAACGGATCCATCATCCAATGCGATTTTGACCTTGACTGAATCCGGATAAATCTTGACCCCATTTTCTGATGTCACGAAATTCAATAATGCGATATTATCGTATTGAGCACTCTCAAATAATTCAAGTGAACTGAAATCATGTTCCTTTAAAAAAGCTTCGGCTTTTGTATAGGCTTGATTCAAATCAATATTTGTTTTGTTCACATCTCTATTATTGATATACCAAATAGGGTAACCGCCTTTTTTTGTCAAATCCATATTCAATTCAGTATCGGAATCTTTATCGAGGATGCTCACACTATAAAATCCATAATCGGAACCTTTTCCGTTTTCTTCCACATTCACCTTCAAATTTTTGCTTTTTGAGTGTGCATAGTTTTTTGCTGTCGCGATTGCTTCTTCTTTCGTAATGGTTTCACCTTGCAAATTTTTGAAGTTTTCATCCCTCTGTTGTGCAGAAGTAAAAGTCGGGTTCATCTCATTCGTTTCCCCGTACCCAGATACTTTTTTCTCTACCGTCTTTAATCCGTCAATGATCGTGTTATCCGAATTTTCTTTCCCTGATGCAAGAGCCATTTCGACATCCATCCATCTTAAATTGTTTTTAAGGACTAGATACTGCACTTTCCTTAACTCGCCCTGGATGTCTCCTGCCTGTGTGTACAAGGATTGCAGTGTCGCATATTCCTTATCATTCAATGGTTCTTTTTCAAGGTCCCGTACCGCTGTTTTATAACTGAAGTCCGCAATTTTTGATAAAAATTCCTCTGTCTTGTTAAAAGGAAGCAAGGTCAATGGCAACTGCCCGACATCACTTTGGGCTTCGGAAGTGATACGCCAAACATCTGTTAACGCCGGACTTAATGAATAACGTGAATTCATGGCCAAAGTACTGCCGACCTTATCGTGCAATAAATCCACTTGATAGCTTAAATCATGAAAGGCTCGCTGATACGTATTTTCCGCGTTTATTAATACAGCATTTTTTTCCTTATGTTCTTGATAACCCCAGAATGCAGTTCCCGCAACAACTACAACAAGCAGGGCAATCACTATATTCCTGATCATTTCCCTTCACCTCTTTACTTACAAAAGATATGTTTTCCGATTCTTTTAATTTGTTCCCTTGACCAGATCCATTTGCTTGTTGCCGTATCGGGATTAAAGTAATATTCTGCATTACCGGTTGGATCCCACCCATTGATAGCATCCACCACGGCTTCTTTCGCCCTTTCGTTCGGTGTAAGCCAAATCTGTCCATCCGCAACAGCCGTAAACGCCCCAGGTTCAAAAATTACTCCCGAAATGGTATTAGGAAATGCAGCACTTTCCACCCTATTCAGGATTACTGCTGCAACGGCAACCTGACCAGTATATGGCTCCCCTCGCGCCTCTCCATAAACGGCATTGGCCATCAGTTGTATATCGTTTTGAGAATACCCCCCTGGAAGATTGGCAGATGTCGTTGGTTTGGAAGGGGCCTTTCCGGTAGCGGTCCCTCCAGTTCCAGTTCCTTTCGCTTTTACCTGTTTTTCAATGGGGACTCCCCCATAATAGGTGAACTCGTTTCCTTTATTGATTTGCTCATGAACCCATGCTTTATTGAAATTAGACGCATTCGCCAACTTCTGTTTTGTTGTAGTGCCTGCTAAACCATCGATTGGAAGCCCGAAATCTTGTTGAAAGTTTCGAAGTGCCCAATAAGTGCCCCATCCATAGGCTCCATCAATCTTTCCCTTATAGTAACCGATGTTTTGCAGGCGTGCCTGCAGTTCAATTACATCATTTCCAACCGCACCTTTTTGAATGACTTGGCTCGAAAAGGCATTTGTTCTTGTTTCCGGGTAAATTGCGAAACATATAGTTATACACGAAAACAGCAAAAGCCATTTCCATTTTGACGAAATTCCTTTCATCAAAAACACTCCTCTTTTTCTTGAATTAATGTAATTCTATTTTCTTCTTTACTGGCTTTTTTATTCCAAACATAAAAAAAACGGAGCGGGCAAAATATGCCAGCACTCCGTTTTTTGATAGTATTCGTCATTTGCTAAGGTAATGATTCTGTGAAAGTTTTTCTGCGTGAAAGTCAGACAACAAACGTGCTTTCTTTACTTTTTTCATGCCTAACCACCATAGATAAATCATGAATGGCATAATAAAGTACACCCAAAATTTTTGGGAAACCAAAATATAATCGTAAACCCCATGTAACGAAATTGGTATGATCAATGCCAATAATAAATAGACCCTATTATTCGAAGCCGAAAATTTCGCCTTGCCCAAATAATATCCCATGATCACACCGAACAAAGCGTGACTGGATACAGGGAGAACGGCCCTGAGAAAAGCGTGTTCCACCCCGTTGGCCAGCAGGTACAAAATATTCTCCATTGTGGCGAATCCAAGGGAGACTGCAGCTCCGTAAACAATCCCATCATAAGGCTCATCGAATGCCACATGCTGATAAATAACGTAAATGAGTATGAACCACTTGAAGAATTCCTCAAGCAGTGCAGCCCATAAAAAAGCATTTGCTAAATCCGTATTCAAGATATGTTCGGTTTCGAGCACATACTGTATGAACATAATCGGAAATACAAGAAAAACACCGAATATAAATGTTTTGACCACAACCGATATCGGTTCGGTCTCATATTGATCTTTCAAATAGAAATAGCTCAGTAGCGCCAATCCTGGCGCAATGGCCGCTGACAACATGACCAGCATTAGCTGACCCTCTTTTCATCTTCGTTTCCTTAATCGTACCATGGAATGAAGAAAAACTGAATCCAAGAATCAACTCTTCCATATTTTATTTAATCCTTCAGTACTTAAAGAAGGTCTCATCTATAGGGTTTTCGCTTGCCAGCATGACAGCTAACTTGATTCGTGCCTTCTTGCTGTCATAATCAGCGCCTAAAATCACACCGCGTTGTTTTAGATCAAATGCGCTGCCTTCATAATCATAAGCAGGGTACACTTTTCCTTCTTCTGCACTTGTAGTCATGATGATCGTTATTCCTTTATCGATTGCAGCTTGTATGGAGGTTACCATTACAGGGGTGACTTGTCCCCTTCCTACACCCTCGAGCACGATGCCTTTCGCACCGTTTGCAACCGCAGCATCAATAAAGAGGCCGTCAGCTCCTGTATGGCACTTGATGATATCCACCCTTGGGATGCGATTCTGAATATCATAACACTCCCTATGTAAAGGTTTCTGATAGATGCTCACGACATCATTATCAATTATCCCTAAATATCCATAGCCAAAAGATTCGAATCCCTGTAAATTGGAAGCATGCACTTTTTTGACATACTTTGCTGAATAGATCCGCTCATTAAAAACGACCACTACCCCAACATCCCTAATAAGATCACTCGCAGCGCATAATATCGAATTCCTTAGATTGGAATATACATCGGTGCCCACTTCTTGGGGAGAACGTTGGGAGCCGGTTAATACGATTGGACGTTGATCTTTACTCGTGACATCAAGGAAATATGCCGTTTCTTCAAGTGTATCCGTACCGTGTGTCACGACGATTCCCGTAACTTCAGGATCCTCCAATTCCTTTTGTATGGCTGATTGAAGCTGCTGCATTTTCTCAAAGGACATGGACATGCTTGAAATCTGGAAAAGATCAACCACTTTAACCTCAATATCGCTGGGCAATTCGCAAAGAGATGCCAACTCATGGCCAGTCAATGCACCAGAGGCCAACATCCCATTCGCAGTTTCTTTACTGGCAATAGTCCCACCAGTCGTTATTAATGATATTTTTTCCATACGGTCACAGCTCCTCATTCATATCATTCACTTTTCTTTAACGGCCAAATGATAGGCAATCAATCCACCATGAAACCTGCCGTTCTCGATGAAGATTTCGTTCGCATTATTTCCGGCTGCCAGAACTCCTGCAATATAAAGACCTTTAACGTTCGTTTCCATCGTTTCCTCGTTATATGCAGGCCTTCCGGTCTCCTTATCAATAGTAATGCCCATTGCAGCTAAAAAGGAATGGTCAGGATGGTAACCAGTCATTGCAAATACAAAATCATTTTTAATGACTTTTTCCTCATCACCTACATGATAAATCACGCTGTCTTCCGTTATCCTGTCGACATTCGCATTAAATTCCATCTTGATCGTTCCATTGCGGACTAATGATTCGAATTCCGGAAGAATCCAAGGTTTGATACTTGGAGAGTAATCCGATCCTCTATAAAGGACTGAAACCCTTGCTCCTGATTTGACCAATTCCAAAGCTGCATCCACACTTGAGTTTTTGCCACCGATGACTGTAACATCACAATTATAGTAGGGATGGCCCTCCTTGAAGTAATGAAACACTTTAGGGAGCTGTTCGCCCGGTATGCACATATAGTTAGGATGATCATAGTATCCGGTCGATATGATCACATGCAGAGCTGTATATTCCCCTTTCGATGTCTTGACCAAAAACTGGCCATCTTCTCTTTTTTCCACTTTTTCCACTTTTTCCACTTTTTCGAATGTATTGACCCGCAATTCTTTCCTTCTGACTACCTCCCTATAATAGGCTAGCGCCTGATTGCGGACCGGTTTACGGTTTTCGATTATAAAAGCGACATCACCAATTTCCAGTTTTTCACTCGAACTGAAAAATGTTTGATGTGTCGGATAACGGTAAATGGAATCAACCACATTTCCTTTTTCAATGATCAGGGACTGTATTCCCACTTCTTTAAGAGCGATCGCAGCAGCCAATCCACACGGGCCCCCACCTATGATAATGACTTCTTCAACATTCATCTTTATTCTCCACTGCCTTTCCATCCACTATGTGTGATACGTTCGTCTAAAAATAAAAACTCCTATCAATACATGATAGGAGTTTTTACAATTCATTTCAATGATAAAGCAATGAACATGAGTTAACTATATATTAATACTGATTTGAATCCTTTTAGATCCAACCACGGAAGCGGGAAGCTTCAGCCATTTTTCTTACGCCGATCATATAAGCCGCTAGGCGCATATCAACGCGTCTTGATTGAGCAAGTTCATAAATGTTATTAAAAGATTTTACAAGGATTTTTTCCAGCTTTTCGTCCACTTCTTCTTCAGACCAGTAATACCCTTGATTATTTTGTACCCATTCGAAGTAAGAAACCGTTACACCGCCAGCAGAAGCAAGCACATCAGGAACAAGAAGGATTCCGCGATCCGTCAGGATTTGTGTCGCTTCAATTGTTGTAGGTCCGTTAGCTGCCTCGACAACGATCGATGCTTTGATATCCGCAGCATTTTCTTCAGTGATTTGGTTTTCGATTGCAGCCGGAACTAAAATATCACATTCCAATTCAAGCAGTTCTTTATTTGAAATTGTGCTTTTAAACAATTTCGTTACGGTTCCGAAACTATCTCTCCGATCGAGAAGATAATCGATATCCAATCCCTCAGGATCATGGAGTGCACCGTATGCATCTGAAATACCAATGACTTTAGCTCCTGCGTCATGCATGAACTTAGCTAAGAAACTACCTGCGTTACCGAAACCTTGAATGACGACCCGTGCCCCTTTAATATCGATGCCGCGTTTCTTGGCAGCTTCATTGATACAGATCGTTACACCCTTAGCAGTGGCTGATTCACGGCCATGAGAACCACCAAGCACTAGCGGTTTACCCGTAATGAATCCTGGCGAGTTGAATTCATCCATACGGCTGTATTCATCCATCATCCAAGCCATGATTTGAGAATTTGTAAACACATCAGGTGCCGGGATATCTTTAGTCGGCCCCACGATTTGGCTAATTGCGCGAACGTAGCCCCGGCTCAGTCTTTCAAGCTCACGGAATGACATATTACGAGGATCACAAACGATACCGCCTTTACCCCCGCCGTATGGCAAATCTACGATGCCGCATTTCAAACTCATCCAAATGGATAATGCCTTCACTTCACGTTCCGTTACATTAGGGTGAAAACGGATACCGCCTTTTGTAGGCCCAACAGCATCGTTATGCTGTGCACGGTAACCCGTGAAAATTTTAACCGATCCATCATCCATGCGTACCGGTATCTTCACCGTCAATAAACGCAAAGGTTCCTTCAACAGCTCAAAAACTTCTTCCGGGTAACCCAGCTTATCCAAAGCTTTATGTATTACAGTTTGGGTTGACCTCAGTACGTCGTGTTTTTCTTCTTCATTTACATGGCTATTGCCTTTTGCCGATTCCATTAAAAGTACCTCCTAGAAAATCTCATCCGTATATAAAATTATAATGTACAAATAGTCCTCTTCATGTGCTAGTATACACCTTCGTTACATTTATGCAAGAGTAAAAATGGGAAATTAAAAGTTGGAAATATTCTAAAAATGAAAACGTTATCATATCAACTGCTTTCTTACTCTTTTACCGTATATCTTGTTCGGCCGAAAGTTGACACAAAAAAAGGCAAACCACATTTTTTCACCGTAATGCGGCTGCCTTGTCTCATTTGTCTTACGTCAGCTAAAATGTGTGAGCAAAACATGTATCGCTTCATTTTCGATTATACATGTTCCATATTCATTGATGCGGCTGAGTGTCAATGTAGATGCATGGCCATACTCAGCCGCTAGAGATATGACCGTGTCATATGTCGTGTCTTTAACATTTTCGATAAGTAAATAGTATCTACCCTCAAAATGATAAAGGGTACTTTTAAGCAAACCTTGAAAAGATAATCTATGAGATAATTGGACGATATCTTCAAAGTCATCGAAAACATAAAGAATATGGGGGAAGTCATCAATTTTCACCTGTAAATCCAAAAATTCCTCTTCGTCTGCCAATAGTTCCTCTTCTTCCTTTGTCACAATGATTATCAACCCTTGTGCAGGCAAGGAGAAAATTTCGATTGCAATGGAGCCACTCATTTTAAAGCTGAGTTCTTCGCACGCTTCTTCGACCATATCCTGAAATAGCTTGTGGACCTTTAAGGAATTCCCTAAAATATCTTCTTTCGTTATGCCTCTATCAATTAAATCATCAAGGGTCAAAAAAATCTTGATTTTATTATTAGTTAATCGTTCCAGCTTCATAAAAAAATGCCCCCTGGTTACCATCTTCATACATCATATGAAGCCTTGGTCGCAGGGTGCATATCCATTATTTCTCCTAAGACGGCCGTCGCTAACCCTTCAGCCACTCCTCCCATTTCGATTGCGTGTCCCCCATTAAGACTCCGCTGAAGGCAGTTCGGTCTTCTTCAGAAATAAGGCTCAAAGCCGCACCGCCAATACCCACCTTCAAATCCGGAAAATCCTTTATTAACGCTTCAACAAGCTTAAATGTTCCAGCAAGATTCTCTTTCAGTGAACATGACATGAATAGGTAAGAGGGCTTAATGATGTTTAAAACGGTGAAAAGGTCCTTATCAGCAATGGATTCTCCTAAATAAATGGTTTCATACCCTTTCCGCTTCAAAAAAATGGTGAAGATTAATAGTCCAAATTCATGTTTTTCACCGGGAGCACAAACGGTAAGGGCTTTCGGAAGAAAACCATTAGTCGGAATTGTATGCATAACCGAACTGATCCTGGATTTTATTATGTTCGACGCAAAGTGTTCATGAGCGGAAGTAATTTCTCCCCTTTCCCACTTATCCCCAATCTGAACCAATATTGAACCGAGTACATCCACTATGGTTTGTTCGATTGTATACATACTGAATGCTTGGCTTATCAGCATATGGGCTTTATTTTCATTGAAATTCAATAGAGCTTCGATTAATTCATCCGATAACTTAATCGCTTGTTCATCCTTACGGTTCGTTTCAGGAACTCCAGGCGCTAGGGTGCCAGTACTTTCGAGAAGAGAAACGGCTTGGCTTATTGTAAAACCTTGCTTTGTTTTAGTAATGAGCCACTTAAGGATTTGCAGGTGTTTTTCAGTATACAGCCGGTGCCCCGATTCATTCCTGATAGGTTCGATAAATTTATAGCGCCTTTCCCAAGCCCTAAGGGTTCCCGACTGAATGTCCAGCAGTTTTGAAACTGCCTTTATATTATATTTACCTTCTTGCATGGTTTTACAAGGCCTCCAATAACTGTACGATCATTTGATGAAATTATAGTGGATTTTTCAAGGTCTGTAAAATCCCGGTATGCTCGCTTAAAAGCAGCCTAATAGGTTTTTTCCACAGCTTCGCCTATTTCAGTGTCTGTCCCCCTTTTCAGGGTGAAGAGGTGCGTTTCAGGCTTAGCTTCAAGCCTTAAAGGCACTGCGCTTGTCCCATAGCCATTACTCGTCATATATATACATTCCCCCTCTTTTTTAACACTTCCGATCTGATAGGGCCCGAATCCGAATAGGCGAATCTGCCCGCCATGGGTGTGACCTGACAGGACAAGACTAATATGGTGTTCCGGAGTCAACTGTTTCTTGACCAATGGATTATGGCTCACCAAAATCCGGAAATCTTCATTCCCGCAATCCGACAGGGCAAGGTCAAGCCTATCACGTTCTTCCGATATATCATCAATGCCCAGAAGAGCGATTTTGCTGCCATTCTGAGACTCAAAAGAAACAGCTGTATTATCAAGGATTTTCACCCCATGTTTCAAAAGAGTCGCATCCAGTTCATGGAAGTCCCCTTCATAATCATTATTACCCCAAACAAAATAAAGGGGACCAAGTTCTTTTAGTTTTAATAAATTTTTTTCCACACGTTCTAAGGGAACCCCGCTTTCCCTAATGTCACCGCCGATTATCACCAAATCTGCCTTGTCACGTGTTTCCTCAATCAATTTATCCGCAACGATCCGCCGATGAAGATCGGATATAAAAAAAATCCGCACATCGCCAAAGTCTTCAGGAAAGTCTTTAAAATATAGGTCTTGAGAAATCACCCTATCTTGCATAGCCGTACGCCACATGTAAAAGATCGTGGCAAATGACAGCAGGATGATGATTAAAAATAATCCAGATAACCATAACATCTTCGTTAAACCTTCTTTCCATCCTTATCCAAACGTACTTTCATATAACCATAAAACGGTATTACCCGCAATTAAATATGATTTAAAGCAACCATCATTTATTTTCATGATATAAGTTAATATCATAATTCTTCTTCATCATTTCAAAAACCTTATGGCGATTTTTCCATTCTTCCTCTTTTTCCCACAATTGCTTACTTTTATTAATGATTTCACAGCGTAGCAGTTGAAACTCCTTTTCAGCTTTATCTAGCTTTTTTTTAATTAAAACCATATATCCATATAGACCAATTGCTGCCGCCAAAAAAAGGAAATGGCTAAAATGGTCGACGAAAACACTAAACATGCTGAAAAAGGAATAGGAATAAGGTACAACGATATAAAAATAAAGATAAATCATAAAAAGGACAGCAACAATCATGGTTGCCCACAAGCTTTGAAGATGCTTCTTTTTAAGTGCCTCGAATTTTTTCTTCCGATCCACGACATTTTGAAGCATTTGTTTTGTTGCTTGATCCGTTTTCTCATCCAGTAAAATGATTGTCGATTCCATCGCATTTCCTCCTCTGCTCTTTCAAATCATGATATGAAAGAGTAGAGGAAAAAATGATAATGTACCTGTCACTATTGCTTTCATACTTAACCAAGTTGAACAATATTAAAAATACCCTGCCTATAAAGACAGGGTCAGACTAGAGACAAACTCGATAATAATTGAGTTTGTCTCCAGCTTTTTTAGGTTTTTAAAATTTGAATGTTGATTTTCACTTCAGGCACTCGCTTTCCGCGGGCGGTCCGCCCTCGGCGCCATTGCGCCTGCGGGGTCTCCCTTGGACGCGCTTTTCCCGCAGGAGTCTCGAACACCCGCTCCAATCAACTTTGTTTTAACATTAAGGTAGAACTCCTGTTGCCTAAAGTCTTTTTTGTTTTGAAATAGAAGGATTTAAAAACTTGATTTTTTCTAAAGGTGCCTTTTCATTATTTCTTGATTGGAATTTTCAATACCTGACCTTTGGAAATTTCATTGCCATTCAGCCCATTCCACTCCCTGATCAGAGCAATCCCTTCCTGTGATTTGTAGTAATTCATGGAAATGCGAAATAATGTTTCTTCACCTTGAACAGTATGTAAGACAACTTTGTATCCCTCTTTATCCGGTTTAGCGGCTTGTACATTTTTCTTTTCTGCTGCTGCTTTCTTTGCCTTTTCCTCAGCTTCTTGCTGCGCTTTGGCTTTAGCCTCAGCTTCTCGCTGCGCTTTGGCCTTTTCCTCAGCTTCTTGCTGTGCCTTGGCTTTTTCCTCAGCTTCTTGCTGTGCCTTGGCTTTTTCCTTAGCTTCTTCCTGCTGCGCTTTGGCTTTAGCCTCAGCTTCTTCTTTTTCTTTCTCCGCTTCAGCCTTTGCCGACTCTTTTTCCTTTAAGTCCTCTGCCGTTGCTGTAGTTGGAATCGATTCTATATCTTCCTCTTTTAAGACGACTTGGTCACTTTTAGTAACAGGTAAAGGCCTATCCTGAAAATATGTATAAAGGCTGTAAAATCCAATTGGAAGCAAAATGAAAAATAACGCTAATAATTGTATCATTGGAAGTTTAATCTTCACTTTACTTTTTTTCTTTTTATTCTGATGGACTTTGCTCCGTTTGGGCAATGATGACTTAGCCTTCTGGCGTTCAATTCGCGAACGAAGTTCACCAGCCTGATCATTTTCTTTTTCATTCTTTTGCACCCGGCTCATTCAAGTCACCCCCTTTCTTGCTAAACCCTCTTTGCTTTTTGTTCCTGATTAAAATACCAAGGATAAAGTCAATCAAAAAGTGGGCCGTAATCGTCACGATGATATTATTAGTCATTTCAAATAGAAACCCGATAAAGAAGCTCAAAACCAATACATTTAAAAATAAAAACCAATTAAAAAGGTAACGATAATGAACGGCTGCAAAAATGAGGCTCGTAAGAAGCAAACCAAAATGTGTTTGCAGCACTCCCCGGAATAATACTTCTTCACTTACCGCTACCACTAAAGCTACGACAAAAATCATCGGGTATGACAAATTACTGAAAATGCGTTCGTTAATACCGCCATCATCCTGATAGGAAGATGGTGTCACTTTCATAAGCAATATGTCAATTAACACGACAATGACTCCAGCAGGAACACCAATCAGCAAAATGTTCAGGTCATCAAAGATAAATAAGTCGAAAAAAGCAGAACGGTCTTTAAATAAAATAATACCTAAAAAGATGGCTAACGTTAAGAGAATAATTTGTGTAAGAAACAAATTATATAGCAACTGTTTATCTGTAAGTTGTTTAATTAATTCAGCTTGCTTATTTTTCATTGCCATTTTCCTTCTTTAGTAAGATATAAGCCAATTCCTTTTTCCAAGTGGAAAAGGTATTAGCCGGATCCACCTTTACTTCCGGCCATACATCAGCCATTTTTTCGGCATCCATCCCACAGATATCACAGCAGATGGGGTTCGCTTCCCGATGCTTTTCTCCAAAATAGTCCAGTATCCCTGAACGGCGACATTCCTGTGCATATATCCAGTGAAGGAATTTATGCAGCTTTTCTTGATTACTGGTTTTCCTCTTTTGACAATACTCTTTCATCTCTGCCACTTGATCCTGGTTATTGCCCATAATAAACTGGGTAAAAAAACGGAGCTGGATTTCGTTCAACGAAAAGGATTGCGACAGCTGCTCTTTTTCTGAGGGGGTCAAATTCGCCAGATTCTTTTGTGATTCATTAAGGAAAGAACATACACCATCGATTTGCGAATCCGTAGGCAACTGTTGCTCCATCAAATGAAGGGGAAGCCCTTCATCCCCTTCGCTATATAATAAGACAGCCACACTTTGTTTCCGGTCTCGCCCCGCCCTGCCAATCTCCTGAAGATATGCTTCCATCGTGGACGGGATATGAAAATGGATAACATATCTGACATCCGATTTATTCACACCCATTCCAAAAGCGCTTGTTGCGCATATGATTTTCAACTGGCCGGAAATGAATTGCTGCTGAATGAGCATCCTTTGTTCCTGCTCCATTCCACCGTGATAATAATTGACACTATCGATCCCGTTATCCTGTAAAAAACCAGCGACTGATTCCGCCACTTTTTTAGAGGAAAAATAAATAATTCCGCTTCCGGTAAATTTCCTGACAAGCTCCAGCACACGGGCTAGCTTCTCATCATAGCTGAACATTCGCTCGATAATAATGGCAATATTTTCACGATCAACGGATGAGACCATTTCCTCGGCCTGCCCAATGTTAAGTTTAACAACGATGTCCCTCCGGACCTCATCGGTTGCAGTTGCCGTCAGGGCAAGCGTCAACGGATCATTCAGTTCACGCCTCACTTCTCCTAAATTCAAATAATCCGGACGGAAATCGTACCCCCATTGTGAAATGCAGTGTGCTTCGTCTATGACGAACAAGCCTATTTCTATGGATTTCAAGGATTTTATCACACCATCGATGCTCAGCATTTCAGGAGATAAAAAGATAAAACGGTAACTATGTAACCTATCGAAAGCTTTCCTTTTTTGATTAAGCGTCAAAAAAGAGTTGAGGGTCAATACACTTTTTTCGCCGCTCATCTTCAGCTGATCCGCTTGATCCTGCATTAAAGATAATAACGGGGAGACAATTATTACAGTCTTATTTACCAGATAAGCCGGCAGCTGATAACATAATGATTTACCTGACCCGGTTGGGAGCATCGCTAATGTATGACGGCCGGACATCAATGATTCAACCACTTCCTTCTGTCCAGGACGAAATTCATCAAAACCGAATTTTTCTTTGAGGACTCGTTCCATGTTCATCATCTCTCACCTATTTTCGCAAGTACAAGTCTTATTTGAAAAAAGCTTATTTGTTTATTATCGACCATCTGCTTGATAGCTTTAAGCTTTTTTGTACCAAGTTGCTTAATCGCTTCAGCAATTTCCCTCTCATCCTCGATTTTCACATAATCGGAAATCGGAAAATCTTTTTCCGATAAAACAATTTCTACGAGGTGATCTTCGATGGTGTTGACTTTCAATCTGCGGATTTCAGCTATTTCACCGAGGTTTTTCCCTTCCTGGATGTATCGTAAAGTAGTCTTTGTAGATTGTGTCAAATGAGGATTACCACTTCTTTTCCAATCATTGGTTAATGAGGATAAGAGAGGGTAATCACTACCCGTTTCCATTTCTGCAAGCATTTGATGCAATGAGTCAAGGAATGTATAGCGAACATACTCTTCTTCCGCATTTTTCCTTTTTGCAATCTGTTCAAACGTTAGTCCAATCCTGTTTATCCCGGTCAATTTCAAAATGAAAATGTCTCGTTTCATATCACTTTGATCTTCTAAAAGGGATACCAGTTCATCATATAGATGTTGGGCAATCAACGCTCGATCCTGACGATTGGCATGTAAAAATTCCTTTACGAAGAATTGGATTTTGGGATTTCGTTGTATCGGATAAAAACGTCTTTCATTGTGGACAATATGGGATATGGTTTGAATGAGTAAGTTTAACCTTCCCCAAAAAACAGGGGTGATATTGTGATACTTCCAACCATTTAAATACTCCGGAAAAGGATTATTTTTAAAGTAATCGACCAACATTCGTTCACCTTGCAAACTAATTTCATAAGCATCTGGTTTATCCGTTAAATTGATCAAGTCATGCTTAAGCGAATGTTCAATGTTTTGATTTAATTGCTGACGGGTAAATCGAGGTATTGTCCCAAAAATATCCGTTAACCCGAATAAGTGGGCATCTTGAATCGTTTGTGACGATTTCTTACCCTGCAGCATATGGTATATAGCATAAATGGAGCGCTCACCTTGAAATTTTTTTATCGCATATAGAATGATGGCCTGTAGATAATTATTCATGGGACTCACATCCTTGTTTCATTTAACCAATAAACCCATTGTAACAAAAATCTGCAAAAACCGCCGTTATTATTGATGAATACAACAGAAATTATGTGACTAAATGACGAAACATGGAAAGGACCAAGTTAATTATTTCGATGTTTTTCGTTGACTTTCAGCTACATGATAGTTATTATCAATACAATTTCTATTGAAAAGTTTGGCATTCGGTCTTACAATAAGAAAGAGATAATAATCTGAAATAAAAAGATTATCAGTTGTTAATCAACTTAGGAGGGGTTATATTCATGGCTAAATTTACTATTGTGGATAAAGAAACATGCATAGCTTGTGGAGCTTGCGGAGCAGCGGCACCAGATATATATGATTATGATGACGAAGGGATTGCATTTGTTACCCTTGACGATAACGAGGGTATCGTTGAAATTCCAGATGTACTTATAGACGACATGATGGATGCATTTGAAGGATGCCCAACGGATTCCATCAAAGTTGCTGACGAGGCATTTGACGGAGATGCACTAAAATTCGAATAAAGGTACAAGCCATTTTCAATCGAGAATGGCTTTTTCTTTTGGCCAAGGCACATACCAAAAAACAGGCATAAAAAAACAACCGGATATGGATATCCGGTTGTTTTTTCATATCTATCGTCAATGCCATTAAGCATTTTTATATAATGTTTGCTTATTGATCCATGTCTGTAATTTAATGAACAGCAACATGAATACAGATGTGATGAGCACGCCTTTAATCACGTTGAAAGGCAAGATTGCCGTCGTAACGAACTTTCTTGACTCGGGCGCCGACATGGCATCCCATCCCATAAAGAAGGTATAAGCCGGTAAAAAGACAAAATAGTTTAATACGCTCATGAATACTGCCATGGAAACTGTTCCCGCAAGTAAGGCGAACGTCATTCCTTTTTTTGAATTGATTTTCTGAAATACATAATAAGTCGGCAAGACAAACAGTATTCCGGCTATAAAGTTAGCGATATGCCCCACAGGCACAGCAGTCAAGGTCCCTGTCATGACTAAATCCAATAGGTTTTTAATGAACTCGACTAGAATTCCAGCCATCGGACCGAAAATCAATGCCGCCATCAGTGCTGGTATGTCGCTAAAATCAACATTGAGAAAAGGCGGGAATCCCGGAAACGGGAAATTTAAAAGCATCAATAAATACGATATGCTTCCCATCATGGCAAGTGAGACCATTTTTTTCACTTTGTTCTTTTTCATAGTTCTCTCTCCTTCTTTTCCGATCTACCTGAAAAAGAGGTTAGGATTCCAAAATATGTTGATGTTCAATAAAAAACCTTTAATTCCAATGGAATTAAAGGGATAAATTAAAGGTTACATCAAACAAACGTTCAGCAAATAACTGTTGAAACGCACTAAGGAACCTCCATCTTCTCCCATCCAGACTATACTGTCGGCTTTGGAATCACACCAAATCCTGCCTTGTAAGGCTCGCGGGCTTAGAAGTAGAAATTCCTTCATCACCGCCGGTGGGGAATTGCGCCCCGCCCCGAAGATAGACCTATAAAATTTTTTATACTTCCCATTATATCTGAAATACCTTTTTTTTGATAGCATTTTTTCTCATTTGATGCATGTAGGATGAATATCGATCGTCGCAGTGAACGGCTTAAAACGAATGGCGGATTTACAATATGACAATTCGAAAATTTTTCGCAAAAGAAGACGAAGCTATTTATATCGCCGCATTAAACGGATGATCAGATGAAAATCATTTGTTTAAGCGCTTTCATTCAGATAAGCCAAATTGACATTATCAGCATTTCAATTGTAAAATTAACTGAAATTTAAGATAATTTTTTCCTTAGGAAGGTGTTTAGACGTGTATCGGATTTTAGTAGCAGACGCCATTAAACCAGAAGGACTCGGACCGCTTTCAGAGGCATCCAATATTCATCTCATTCAGAAGACCGTAGAGGAAGCTGCAAACGAACTTGATCAGATCGATGCAATTCTTGTGAGAAGTGCAACAAAGGTTTCGGAAGATTTAATGAACCGTATGCCGCAGTTAAAAATTATAGCACGCGCTGGTGTCGGTGTTGATAACATAGACATCCCCGCAGCGACAAAACGCGGGATTGTCGTGGTTAATGCACCTGACGGCAACACCATTTCAACAGCTGAACATACATTCGCGATGATGGCTTCATTATTGCGCCACATTCCGCAAGCTTATGCTTCATTGAAAAATGGGGAGTGGAAACGTTCTTCATATACGGGAACTGAACTTCGTGGTAAAACATTAGGCATAGTTGGCTTTGGACGCATCGGAGGGGAAATTGCCAAACGTGCTAAAGTGTTTGGCATGGATGTCATTGTCTATGACCCGTTCCTGACTGTAGATCGTGCAAAGAAAATGTCCGTAACGGCCCTGCCATTGGATGAATTGCTTCCTAAAGCAGACATCATTACTGTCCATACACCACTAACGAATGAAACTAGAGGATTAATTAATAAAGTAAAACTGCTTACCTGTAAAAAAGGGGTTTATGTACTGAACTGCGCCCGCGGTGGAATTCTAGACGAAGATGATTTATATGAAATGTTAGTTCAAGGGCATGTTGCAGGGGCAGCACTGGACGTTTTCGTCGAAGAACCTCCACTTGGCCATAAACTGCTGGAACTGGATAGCGTCATTGCTACACCGCATCTAGGCGCTTCCACGAAAGAAGCCCAATTAAATGTCGCCGTACAGGTTGCCCAAGAAGTATTGACCTATTTCGAAGGAAATCCAGTATCAAGTTCAATCAACCTTCCGGCCATATCTAAAGAAGTGTTTGAAAAGGTACAGCCATTCCATCAACTCGTTCAGCAAATGGGATCGATTGCTTCCCAGTGCATGAATGAAGGAATTCAGGAAATCTCCGTTACATATGCAGGAGAATCTTTGGATTTCGATACCGCGATTCTTACAAAAAGTCTAATCTCCGGCTTTTTAAGATCAAGAGTCGATGCATCAGTCAATGAAGTGAATGCCTTGTTGATCGCAAAAGAGCGTGGCATAACCATTGGCGAAAAAATCTCTACGGACTCTTTAGGTTACTCGAATTTGATCAGCCTTAAAGTAAAAGGTGACAACCGAGAATTAACAATAAGTGGGACCTATATCGAAAACTATGGTTCTCGAATTGTAAGTTTGAATGGTTTCAAAATCGACTTTCATCCAGAATCGAATTTACTTTATATCCAGCATACCGATAAACCCGGTGTAATCGGTAACGTAGGTAAGATTCTGGGTGATCACGGAGTGAATATCGCCACCATGCAGGTTGGCCGAAAAGAAGCTGGCGGTGAAGCCATCATGGTTTTGAGCTTCGATTTACCATTAGAAGACAACATGAAACAGTTTTTAATGGAAACAGAAGAAATTACGTTCATGGCCCGTATTTCATTATAAGAAGAAAAAAGTGCCCCGCAGCGCGGGCACTTTTTTCTGTTAATGCATTCAATTCACTTGGTTCGGTGCTTCTGGCACCAATATGTCTTCAGTTAAATTCAACTGGCCCACCTCTTCAATAGGAACATTTTCAAACTTCACTTTTTCAAAACCAAAATCCTTAGCTATGAAGAGTATGGCTTCTAAAGCTTGAAGGGTTTCCTCACTATTTTCAATAACAGCTTGATCTGATAGATGAATGATCACAAGATCTCCATTAGAGCTTATCCTTTCCCATTTCAGGTCATGGGGGATTGCAGGTGAAATTCCCTCGATGTCCGCCTCCCCTTTTCCGGCTTGCAGCGCCTCCTCAAAGTCCCGATAACCCATATTGCTTGGAACAAGGAAACTTGGAGAGGACTCATCCCTTTGATAAAGAAGGTATGTGCGTTTTTTTTGATGAGGTATATCCATCTCCTTTAAATATCCCGCATGTGCAAACCTGGCACCTTGCTTACCTTCTGTGGAAAATGTCATTTTCTCTATATTGTTATAGGAAAGCGTTTCTTCCATCGAATGGAGAAAAAGTGTATCTTCAGCCAACAGTTGGCTTTTTTCTGGAAAATCAATATGGGCAGTGTTTATATCGTTTCCTTGGCTAATCTTTATATCAAGCGGAAAATAGTCAGATAGCCCATATTGCGCTTCATCGATATCGGACATTTGATTAACTAACTGATTCAGTGTATCACTTTCATCATGATGTTTAAGTTTAATTGAAATGGGAACGATGAAATTCATTTGATCATCTGGGACACCCATCGTAATGATCGAGGCATTTTTAAGGTCATCCTGATAGATCGCTTGTTCAAATGTTTTTTCCTTTTCCCCTTTTCGCGGTTCCATTTCTGAAAACTTGTCTTTAGATTCGATTTTCGCTTGGTTACTCGAAAACTCTTGAGCTTCCTGTTTATCTTCTGAGGGCTTTTCTTGGTTACTTGTATCCTTCCGTTCAAGATCTGCCATTTCCTTACTTTCAGATAGAGATAATTTCCCACTGCTGCCGCTGTCTTCTCGACTTGTCGTTCCTTTTATTTCAATAATGAACGATGATGCCAAAACAACCATTAAGAATAAGGAGGCAACACCCGCGAATAGAGGTATCCAGTGTTTCTTTTTCTTTTTATCATGTATTCTCGCATACACCTCTGCCTTGGTTCGGTCATCTTTTAATTTCGGAAGCTCGCGCAGCATGTCTTCAATTTCGCTTTCTTTCCAACGGGATCTCCTCAATGCGGTGGCCCTCCTTTCCTGATAAATCTTCCATCAACTTTTTAATAGCCTTCAAAGCTCGGTGCTGGGTCGTTTTTACCTTACTTTCACTCCAATTCAATACTTCAGCAGTTTCCGTAATGGACAATCCCTGAATATATCGTAAAATGATTACGGATCTTTGATTCGTGGTACACCGGTTTAAGCATTGGTAAATAGCTTGGATTTCATCGTTCTTGATAGCCACTTCCTCGGGAATGGGCTCTTCATCTTTTAGCAATTGCCTATCCCAATCAAAATTAGGAAAGATTTTGTCTTTCCACCCTTTTTGTTTCCGAAAGTGATCAATCGTCACATTTCTTGCAATCGAATACATCCACGTTTTTTCACTGCTTTTTCCTTCGAAGCGTTCATAGGCCTTCATCACCCGGATATAGACCTCCTGAACAAGGTCTTCGGCGGTTTCTCGATTTTTAGTCATATAAAAAATGAATTGATATATTTCCTGATGATATTTTTCATAAAGATCGTGGAAAACGGAATCCATCATTTCCCCACATCCGTTCATAAATATAGTCGTCAATCCTAAACAAAAGTTACATACTTCGGCTTTAATCTTATTATAAAATTCCGTTAATTTCCACATATCAGGGACTTCTTATTTGTTTCCTAAAAAAACAAAGACAAGTTGGAAAGAAATCCACTTGCCTTTGTCTTCGCAGTTCTTTATGAAACAAGATTATCTGGCGATCCACCTGTCATTCATTCAGCGTTTTCCATAATTCGAGGCAAAATGATACTGAACGTCGTCCCTTTATTAGGTAAACTGTTTACCGAAATGTAGCCATCATGGGCATTGATTATATTTTTTACGATTGCCAAACCCAATCCGGTACCCGAACGGCCGCGGGTCCTTGCTTTATCCGCTTTATAAAACCTCTCGAATACAAAAGGCAGATCTTCTTCGGGAATTCCAGATCCAGAGTCCCTCACATCAATGATCAGTCCCCTTCGATCACTTGTCCTCTGAATGACATCAATGTTACCGCCTGGGGGAGTATGACGAATCGCATTATCAATTAAATTGGTCAAAACCTGTTCAATACGGTCCGGATCGAAGTGCCATTGAATCTGATCGTCTTGCAGGCTGGCTGATATGGTAATCCCTTTTTCTTTAGCCAGCCCAGAAAACTTACTTGTAATCCTCTTTAAATATGGAGAAATAGGTACACATTCATAGCTAAGATTCATTTTACCCGATTCCAATTTAGCTAGATCGAGAAGATCATTGACTAAACGTCCCATTCTCAAAGATTCATCATAGATGATGCGGGCCATTTCCACCTTTTCCTCTTCACTGCCCGCAATGTCATCTACAATCGCTTCACTATATCCTTGCAACATTGAAATCGGGGTCCTTAACTCATGGGAAACATTCGCTATGAAATCAGTCCTGAGTTTGTCCATCCGTCTTTCATCACTCATATCCCTTATGATGGCCACCGCTCCCCGAATATTGTCGCCATTTGTATATAGCGGACTGACAATCAATCCCCAATTACGGCCCTGCAAGGTAATCTCACCGACTTGTTCCTTATCGAAGGACTCTGATTCATCAAAAAGATTCATCAAAACCAAAGGAACATTCACATTATCTTCCCGGTTATAGCCTTTTTCAAAATACCAGGATTGCAGAAACCTTTCCGCTGGCGGATTCGTTTCAAGAATTGTGCCGTCTTTATTGAAGGTGATGACCCCATCTGCCATACTGCTAAGAATGCTTGAGAGATGTTCCTTTTCCTGACTAAGTGCATTCATATTGAATTTCAGTTGCTTCCTCATCTGATTAAACGCTATGGCCAGCTCACCGATTTCATCTTGGGTCAGTATTGGAACCTTTGTATCAAATTTCCCCCGGGCAATCGCTAGGGCGGCTTCCCTCATCTTCACCAATGGAGCATTGATTCTTGTAGATAAAAAGAAAGCAAAAATCGTTGTCAAAATAATGGCGATGCCTGCTGCCAATAAAATGAACTGTGTAGTGGATTTTGTGGTTTCTTCCATGGACTCCAACGATTGAAATAGGAACACTTCATCCTGTTCCCCATTCAATTCAAGCGGAATGCCTACCACGATTGCGGATAATCCCTCGTTTCCCGCATCCTCCGATAGCGCCATTTCCTTTTTTACAGTCTTTCTTTCCGTAAAAACCTTGAGCAATTCGGGGTCATTTTTAATGAGTTCCGGCGTAATTTCAAACTCATTATCTCCACCGATGGATGAGAATACCATTTTGTCATCATTAAGAATGATCATTTTCGTTTCATTGCCTATTAATTCCGAAGCTATTTGTAATACCTCATTGCTTGATCCCTGATGTTCATTGGTCACCTTAATGATTTGTTCAGCCGTTTTGGTTAAATCATTTTCAATATTTTCAATTTGGAAATTCTCAAAGAATTCGACCAGCAGAACGGTTAAAACAATTAATACAAACGACACGAGCAATAGGATCGTTGCCCATAGCTTCCCTACAACACTGCCCCATAGCATCAGTCATTAATGACTTCGAACTTGTAACCTACACCCCAAACGGTCACAATCATCTTGGCTGCGTTTTCGGATATACGGTTTAATTTTTCACGCAAGCGTTTAACATGCGTGTCTACAGTTCGAAGATCTCCAAAGAATTCATAGTGCCATACTTCTTTTAACAATTGCTCCCGGTCAAAAACCTTATCTGGGGATTTCGCCAAGAAATATAACAATTCATATTCTTTCGGTGTTAATGAAACCTCTTTGTTATCAGCAAGTACACGGTGGGCATCATTATCTATTGTTAGATGCGAGAAGACGATCACATCTTTTGCCGTCGTTTCCGTCTGCATGTAACCTGTGCTTGAAGAGCGACGCAATAAAGCTTTAACCCTTAACACGACTTCACGGGGACTGAACGGCTTTACGATATAATCATCGGTCCCCACTTCAAATCCTTGAACGCGGTTCACTTCTTCCCCTTTAGCCGTCAGCATGATAATTGGAGTCGTTTTCTTTTCCCTTAATTCACGGCAAACTTCGATTCCATCTTTCCCAGGCATCATAATATCCAATAAAATCAAATCATAATCATTTTCAAGGGCTTTTGTTAAAGCCATATCTCCATTTTCAGCTTCATCGATTATGTATTCTTCTCTTTCCAAATACATCTTTAGCAGCCGGCGGATTCTTTCCTCATCATCCACCACGAGAATTTTAATAGCGTTATACATTATGTAATCAGCCTCCTATCATATATTCTACAAAATGAATACTTCCATGACTAATACTTTTTCCTTACAAAGTACGATAAAGAGCCATTTTCGAGTGGCTTCCATGAACCTTTCACCATTTTGTCACAAAAAAGACTCCGACCGCTCATTAAGAATGGATAATTGCTTTTTCACCGAAATATTCTTATTAAAAGGGATGAAAGGAAAAAGGGATCATTCTCTAGAAAAATCGATAAGCCAACTCCTCGACGTTTCTATCAAAAGACCCCCTTCATCTAATTATTACAATACAGAATCAAGCATATGAATGCAAACCAGCAATAACAAGATTGACGAATATCAGGTTAAACATGATGATGGCAAAACCGATGACGGCAAGCCAAGCCGATTTTTCCCCTTGCCACCCTTTAGACATCCGCAAATGCAAGAAAGCCGCATAAAACAACCAAGTAACCAGTGCCCAGACCTCTTTCGGATCCCAGCCCCAGAATCGTGTCCAGGCCACTTGAGCCCAGATCATTGCAAAAATAAGGGCACCGAGTGTAAAGATTGGAAAACCAATAAGAACCGAACGATAACTAATCTCGTCCAATAAATTCAAATTCACATTTTTAACGATCGGTTTAATCAGTGCTGCCACTCTTTTGCGAGCAATCAACCTTATTAAACCATACAGGACGAGTCCCATACCGAATGACCAAAGAACGGTATTCAGTTTCTTGGCATTGATCAGTGCAGGCATGTCCACCAGCGGTTCAAATCGATCCGTCTCAATGAGTTTCCCTTCATTGGGACCTACCAATGCCGGCAGGTTGAATTCCTGTTTGACTTCGGCACCTTTTTTATCGACCCAATCAAAATTCGCCTTATAATCCATGGCAGCAAAAGAAGAAGTGATGATGACGAAACCGATGGTGCAGACTAATGTGAACATGATGACTTCAAGCCAGAACGTTCTTTTGCTTGATTGTGTCTGATCAACGAATTTGATTAAATAAATGATGGCAGTAACGAAACTTATGGCAAGGATCGACTGTCCTGCCGCTGCGGTCGTTACATGAATATGGAGCCAATCGCTCTGCAAAGCAGGAATGAGTGGCGAAATCTCTGTAGGGAACATACTTGCATAAGCGATTATCAATAATGCAATCGGTAAAGCGAATAGCCCAAGGGCAGGTGTTTTATAAAGAAAATAAATTAATATGAAAGCACCGACCAGCATCATTCCGAAAAAGGTCGTAAATTCAAACAGGTTACTTACCGGGGCATGTCCGGCAGCAATCCATCTGGTGATGAAATACCCAATTTGCGCTGCAAACCCGAGAATGGTGACGAAGATGCCCAGTTTTGCCCATTTGTTTTGTTCTTTTTCCTCCGCACCGCGTTTATCCTTGATCGATCCCCCGAATAAAAAGGTAGCGATCAGATATAAAATGAAAGCTGCATATAAAAGGTTACTGCTTAATTCAGCCATTTAAAACTTCCCCCTTACTAGAAGATTTCTCCTCTTCAAGTTGATCCATTGGTTCGGAAAGTGATGTTGATTCTATCGCTTGTTTTATATCTCTTTTAATGCCGTGCCAGTTTTTGTTTGTATGGCCGGCCAAAAGTATCTCATCATCTTTCCTTTTAATCCATATACGCCGGTGATTCCAATAAGACCCTTGGACAACGCCGATCATGAAGATGATTCCACCCGTGAATAGAATCCAAAGGGTTAAATCCTTCCTGACGGTCAAAGCCGTGACATCTTGGGTTTCCACACCATTAAAAGCCATTTTATAAGTGTTTTCCCCTAAAGGCTCCACAGTCTCCTTAATCGCTACGAAACTGACTTCACCCTCTGGCTTATCCGGGGTATGCATCTTAAAGATAAATGCTGGATTATTCGGAATCTTCGATATCGTTCTAGGTTCGCCTTTTTCATCGAACTCGAAATCAGGGAAGTAACTGATCAAGTCAACGGAATATCCTTCTTTCAACTCGTATTTCTTTTGAGGGTTGTTCAAATCAACCTTTAAGCTTCCATATTTCTCTTCGGTTTTTTTATTTATCAAATTAAAAGCCATCGTACTGAGCTCATCCAATTTATAGTCTACTTGGTAGAGGGCATAATGATCATGTTTCAGAGGTTCATTGACTTTGATTTTATAATCTTTAAGCTTATCAAGGTCCACTTTTTCCCCTGGTAAGGTTTCTCCCTTGCGCTCATAGAGCGTAACATCGGATTGATATGTTTTTGCGATCGTACCGGTTTTATCAATTGCAGCACTGTACTGCTTATCTTCTTCACTCTCTTTGTCATACACCTCTAAGGTAAATTCATTATTCTGAAGATAGTATTCACCATTTGTACCGGGGATTTCTTTCCTCTCGCCTTCACGCAGCCAAAGTACTTTGTCGATATACATCCCAGGGACGGAACGCAATAATGCTCCAATTAAGAAAATGATAAGTCCAATATGATTGACATAGGGTCCCCAGCGTGAAAAACGACCTTTTTCGGCAAGTATATGACCGTTTTCCTCCCGTATATGATAACGCTGCCTTTTTAGTCTATCCTTTACTTCTTCAAGGTTTATATCTTGTTCTTCAAGCTTTGTCACCCCATAAATCCGCTGACGTTTCATGAAACCGTCATGACGTGTGACCCCTTGCTTTTTTAACGATCGATATAACGGAAAGAACCGGTCGATACTGGCAATCAATAGTGATATGCCCAGCATGCCTATGATAATCAAATACCACCATGAACTATACAAGTTATGAAACCCGAGTTCATAATACACCCTTCCGAACCAGCCATATTCCAGTTCATAATGCTCTGCAGGCGTCGCGGTTGAAGGGATGTACATCTCCTGGGGTAAAATCGTCCCGATAGCTGAAGCGATCAAAGCAATGACAATGAGCGTCACCCCGACCTTAACGGAAGAAAAGAAATTCCATATTTTATCGATGATCGTTTTTTTATATGTTTGTGAACGCCTGGCACTTCCTTCATATCTCATATCAATAAGCTTGTTCTCTTTTTCGTTACCAAGCACCATTCCGCATTTCCCGCATATCTTTGTGCCAAACGGATTTACATGACCACAATCGCATTTTACTTCTTTCATGTCAAAAACTCCCCAATATTATGGTTTAATTCTCTCCATATGCTTTTGGATGCTCTCTTCTGTCAAAGCTCCGGTGATGATATCTATCACTTTCCCCTCTTTATCAACCAAAAAGGAGACAGGCAATATATCCACGCGGTAAGCATTTTCCACTTCCCTACCTTTATCGATCATGACAGGAAAGGTAAGATCATGCTTTGTAATGAAATTATTGACAGCATAGTCAGATTCCCCGACGTTAACGGCCAATATCTCAACGCCCTGGTCTTTAAAGTTTTTATATTGATTTTCCATATAAGGCATTTCATATTCACACGGCTTGCAATATGTACCCCAAAAGTTCAGGAAGACGCCTTTTCCCTTGTAATCTGAAAGTTTATGCTCTTTACCTTCCATATCAGTCAAGACGAAATTGGGTGCATCGGATCCTTTTCTCAGGCTTTCATTCTTATCTTTAGTGAAGTTCGTATAAAGGGCAAACACTAAAGCTGCACCTAAAAGCAGGAGAATGATGGTTCTGCTAATGAGGCGTCGCTTCTTTTTATCCATAGAGATCCTCCTAAGGCCACACTAAATTTAACCATACCATTATACCATTTAACGCCATGTCCTTTATATTTACATTTCTGAAGGTTTTGTGACATTCTTTCCCGATTCATGAAGGAAAAGGTATTTACAGGTTGTTTTCCACCACCCATTTCTTCCAGGGGAAGAGTAGGGGTAGTGGTTTCAACCTATCAATACGGGAAAAAATACTAGCTTACATTCTCCGCTGTTTAGGCTCGGTCGTTGCTAAAGTCCGCATTAATTTAACTTCATGTGGAGTCAGCTCCCGGGAATCCCCTGCAGTTAAACCGTCCAAGGTCAAGAAACCATATTGTTCCCTCTTCAATTTAATGACGGGATGGCCAATTGCTTCGAACATCCGGCGGACTTGCCTATTCCTGCCTTCATGTATTGTGATTTCAACTATGGCCGTTTCCTTTTTCTTGTCGGTAGACAATACCCTTGTCTTGGCCGGAGCAGTCTTGCCATCCTCCAACTTGATACCCTTATCCAGCTTTTTCAAGCTTTCACGCAAAGGCATCCCTTTCACTTTTGCCACATACACTTTATCCACTTCATGCTTCGGATGCATTAACGTGTTTGCAAATTCCCCGTCATTGGTTAAAATCAACAAGCCCGAAGTATCGTAATCCAAGCGGCCAACTGGATAAATCCGTTCATTGATGTAAGGGAAAAAGTCCGTTACGACTTTTCTGTTCTTATCATCGGAAACGGCCGAAATGACGCCGCGCGGTTTATAGAATAGGAAATAAACCGGAGCTTCTTTTTCAAGCGGGACTTCATTAACCTCAACCTTATCATTAGGCCCCACTTTCACACCTAATTCCTTCACTACTTTGCCGTTCACTTTTACCTTACCTTCTAAAATCAACTCTTCTGCTTTACGGCGGGAAGCCAGTCCAGCATGTGCAATCACCTTTTGTAATCGTTCCATCTATCTTCACCCCATAGTATAATCATTCGTTTGTTATTGTCTATACATACACAATCATACAATTATTACATATTGAGAGGCAAAAACAAAAGGTTTTTCGCGATTAAGAGCTTTTCTTTTATTATTACACCAATAATGGGACGGTTAAATGGGTTGGTTTCCATAATGAGTGTAACATAGCTTATTTTTCCATACAAAAAAATGTTTCTTTTGATGAAAGTTTGAATACACCTTAATAATGGAGGGCTGCTTTTAAGAAAAAAGACAAAAAAAAGAAATGGAATCGTCCATTTCCCTACCTTTTAATTCATACCGAAAACCAGTGTGACGACAATAACGGCAGCTATGATTCCAATCAAGTCTGCCAAAAGGCCGACCTTAAGGGCATCACCCATTTTTTTGATTCCGACGGCTCCAAAATAAACGGTCAATACATAGAAGGTGGTATCTGTACTTCCCTGAATCGTGGCAGCCAAGCGGCCAACAAAGGAATCCGGTCCATAAACCGATATCAGGTCGCTGGTGATTCCTAAAGCTGCTGTTCCGGATATTGGTCTAATAATCGCAAGGGGTAAAACCTCAGAAGGAAAATGAAGAAGGGAAAGCAAGGGATGCAGTGATTGTACAATGAAATCCAAGGCCCCTGATGCCCTAAATACTGAAATTGCCACAAGCATCCCCACCAGGAAAGGGATGAGGGAAAAGGACATGCTGATTCCTTCTTTCCCCCCCTCAACGAAGGTCTCATAGGTGGGAACTCTTTTCAATGTGCCATACAGTAATATACCGAGGATCAAAACCGGTATCATCCAAATTGAAATGGTAGTCATCCAGTGCAACATCCTATTCCCTCCCGCTCCTCTTTCTCCTGTAATAAAAATATCGATCTATCGCGATTCCCCCAACGGCAGAAATGGCCGTTGCTATTATGGTCGGAAATACGATGTCCGTCGGGGAGTGGGCATCGTAGTTCATGCGGATCGCAATGACAGTGGTTGGAATCAACGTTACGCTTGAGGTATTGATTGCTAAAAAAGTGACCATCGAGCGGCTGACCGTTGCTTTTCCTCCATTTAGTTTCTTAAGCTGTTCCATGGCTTTTATACCAAGAGGCGTAGCTGCATTCCCCAATCCGAATGTGTTTGCCATCATATTGGAAAGTATATACCCCATTGCGGGATGATTAGGAGGCACTTCAGGGAATAGCCATCTCATGAACGGCTTGAACAAGTTGGATAGTTTATCTAACAGCCCCGATTCCTCCGCTATTTTCATCAAACCCAGCCAAAAGACAAGTATGCTCATCAGTCCCAGGCAAAGGGTGACCGCTTCCTTTGCGCTGACAAATAGAGCTTCATTCACCTGATCCATCGTTCCATTAATCATGCCAAAGACTATACCGATCACGAACATCCCGACCCAAATGTAATTAACCATTGCGTCCGATTCCCAATACCGCTTCAAATACTTCAGCCCAAGAAGATTGGAATGATTGTTGCTTGAAGCTTTCTTTTGCTTCTCCATAAAAAATTGAGCGAGTGCCTATTTTCTTCCCATCAAGATAGATGGATGCTCTGCCGACCACTTCCGGGATTTTCCTTTTATCATCCCAAGCCTTCTGGGGCTTCAGCAATTTCATTTTCACTTTGACCAATTCTCTCTCTTCGTTTGTCAGTGGGTATGAAAAATCATTTTTAATGTAGACATGTCCTTTATATATTTTATTTTCCATGTTTTCCACCATGCCTGTGGGTAAAATTTCTGTTGGCTTGTAATCCTTAAAGGCGGATTCGTACATGTGAATATGATCATTCCAATCATCCGGACCATTCAATGTCACAGCAATCAGGTCATGCTCGTTTTTTGTTGCCGTCGTAACCAAGGTACGTTTTGCTAGTTTCGTATACCCTGTTTTCCCCCCTGTGCAATACTCATATAATTGTGTAAGAAGGCGATTTTTGTTCTTCCAAACATAATCCCATTGTTCTGTGGAATTAGGTGCCCTGTGTTCCTTTGTGCCGGCAATCTTCACATACGTTTCATTTTGCATGGCATAACGAGTGAGAATGGCCATATCATAGGCGGTTGAATAATGGTTCTTCGTATTATCCAAACCATGTGGATTTGAAAAATGGGTATTTTTCATCCCTATTTCTTCCGCCTTTTGATTCATCATCCAGACGAATCCATCCAGGCTTCCGCCAACCTTTTCGCTGATTGCCACTGCTGCATCATTACCTGAACGAAGCATCAAGCCATATACCAAATCTTCGAGCTTAATTTTTTCTCCTTCTTTTAAGTAAAGGGAAGATCCCTCCGTCCCGACAGCATTGCTGCTCACTTTCACTGTCTCATCCATTTGTCCCGATTCAATAGCCAAGATAGCCGTCATTATTTTCGTAATGCTTGCTATGCGATTCTTTTCATGAGCATTCACTTCATAAATGACCCTTCCGCTATCCTCATCCATTAAAATCGCGCTATGGGCACTTACGGATACATTTGCATTGACGCTTTGTACAGGTGCCATAAAAGACAACAGGAGAATGACGATACATAAACTCGATAACCCTTTATATAGAAAACGCATGAGTGCCCCCTCGTCTCTTTACTTGTTTTTGTACAAGTTTATGCAAAGGGACAAGGGTTATGAATAAAAGTATCTAAACCTTCATGATATCTACTGTTTTCAAGGGAAGTTTTCCAAAAAAAAATCGATAGGGGCCCCTATCGATTTAGTGTTCTATTATACTAATAGTGCAGCGATTTCATCAATTTTCTTAGCTCCGAATACCACTTGTTCATCATTGATGATCATGGCCGGCACGCTCATGACTTTATATTTCTTCTTGATTTCCTGGAAATTGCTTATATCGACCATTTCAGCTTCAACGTTAGGGTTTTCAATCGCTATGCGCTGTGCACCCACAACAACGTCTGGACAGTAGTGACATGACAATGAAACCATGACCTTAATGTTCGCTTTTTTACTGATTCCCTTAATTGAATTCAATACGGCTGAATCCAATGCTTGACCAGGTCCAGCCAGGTTATAGATGGCCAAAATGAAGGAATTCAACTCATGGCCGCCTGGTACACCGTGGAATTTGACGCCACTGTATTCACCATTTGAATTTAAGAGGGCAACGACAGGGAACTTATCCGCATTGATTTTTTCTTCGATTTCCGCATTTTCCCCTTTATTGTATAACTCAAGATGAAGCTTATCTCCCAATTCCGCAACATCCAACAGGAAGTCTCGCAATTCGACTGATTTTGGCAAACTTTCATCGACAATGGACACCATAGTAACGCCGCTCTCCATCTTACCGAAGATTCCCTTTAATTGGCCACGTAACGCATCACTTAATAAAGCGCTCTTGCCTGCTGGGACAGCGGCCTGTTCTTTTTTCGCCGGTTTTTCAACTTCAGGTTCATCCTTGATTCCCAGGCGATCTTTTTCTTCCTCAATATATTTGCCGGCATCCGTTGCTGCAATCGCTCCATCGGATACAGCTGTGATAATCTGGCGCAAGGATTTTGGCCTTAGGTCGCCCGCCGCATAGACACCATTCACATTAGTCTTCATATCATCATCGGTTAAAATGTAACCAGCATCATCCATTTCGATATGGCCCTTGAATATCTCTGTTTTCGGCTCGTAACCTATGAAAACGAATACGCCAAATGTATTGTCTTCTTCCTTCGCCTTATATTCAAATTCTTCTTTGGTAACGTTATTGATGAAACGCGCACTTTGAATCATCCCGTCTCCATGAACCCCTAGGATTTCCGTATTGAATTTCACTTCAATCTTATCATTTGCCATTACTTTATCAACAATGGACGGGGCACACGAGAAGCTTGATTCACGGGCGATGATTGTAACTTTTGTAGCAAAACGTGTCAGGAATATCGCTTCTTCAGCGGCTGCATATCCTGCGCCGATAACGAAAACTTCCAACCCTTCAAAGAATTCACCATCACATGTTGAACAATACGCTACACCGCGGCCAGTGAATTCCTCTTCACCTGGAAATCCTAGCGTTCTTGGAGAAGCACCCGTTGCAATGATGACGGCGCGTGCATGGTAGTCCCCGCCAAGGGTTTTAACGACTTTCACCTCACCGGAGAAATCCACGCCCGTTACATCGGCTTTGGCGAACTCAACGCCAAAATCTTCGTTTTGAAGCTTCATTTCTTCAACTAACCTAGGACCCGATATATGACGGATACCAGGATAATTGGCTATTTCCGACGTAGTTGCAGCTTGTCCGCCGCCAGTTCCTTTTTCTAGGATTATTGTTTTTAACTTAGCTCTTCCTGCATAAACACCGGCTGAGAGGCCTGCAGGACCGCCACCTATAATTAATAAATCATATATTTTTTTCATCTTTTGTGCTCCTTGCTGAATGATTATAACGTGCTAAACTGATTATTTTGAAAAACAAAAGGCACTTATTTTAGGTAAGTGCCTTTTGTCATTAGATCATGTCGGACGATTTGTCCAGTAATCGTAATCAATGCTTGGTATGTCCATTACCAGTAGAAATGGACCCTCCCATTAAAAATTAAAGTTTACCTACAAGGTCTAGGCTTGGTTCAAGAGTATCTTCTCCTGGAGTCCATTTTGCAGGGCAAACTTTATCTCCATGTTCCGCTACGAATTGTGCAGCTTGAACTTTTCTTACAAGTTCTTCTGCATTACGGCCAATTCCTAAATCATTGACTTCGTATGCTTTAATTTGTCCTTCTGGATTTACGATGAAAGTTCCACGTAGAGCCAAACCATCTTCTTCAATCAATACACCGAATTGACGGGATAAAACGTTTGCTGGGTCAGCTAACATTGGATATTGGATTTTTCCGATTGTATCAGTAGCATCAGCCCATCCTTTGTGGCTGAAATGAGTATCTGTTGAAACTGAGTAAACTTCACAACCAATTTCCTTGAATGTTTCATAGTTATCTTGAAGATCGGCTAATTCAGTTGGACATACGAAAGAGAAGTCAGCTGGGTAGAAAAAGAATACTGCCCATTTCCCTTTAACATCTTCAAGTGTAACTTCCTTGAATTCTCCTGCATGGTAAGCTTGTACTTTAAAATCTTCAACTTGTTTATTGATCAATGACATAATAAATTCCTCCAATAGCTATTTTTTTATCTGCTCCTGTTTATAATAATTATTAAATAGAAACTAGTCAATAAATATACCTTAATAATTTTTAAGTTCACAAATTGGTCACAGTTTTTATATTAATATAAATTAATTATTTTTAAAATCCCATAGTACTTCAAATTAGCATTTTCAACACATTTCCAATATTATTTCTAGGATACAAATAAGACAAATGCTCATTATTTCGTGAGATGATTTCCTCTCCTTTTCAATCTAATTATAATATCCAAATGAGAATCATAAGTTGCTTTCAAATAAAATTTTCAGGTTTCCCTTCATATCTTTCCCATATTCCCCCTAAAAAATTCTTGTTTCGAAAAAAAAAACGAACCTTGACGGCCCGTTTAGCTGTAATTGGTTCTCCAAAGACATTTCTATATTTTATCAGTTATTGCTTTTTCCAAATAAGCTTTTTCGCTTCGGTGAACCTTACGGCTACTTTCGGCCAGTTTACAACGTCCCACCACTTGTCCACATAGCCTGCCCGATTATTTTTATATTGCAGGTAATAAGCATGTTCCCATACATCAAGAACAAGGATTGGGATCGTATCCCACTGGGTCAAAACCATGTGCAATTCCGATTGAAGTATTTCTAGCCGCCGCGCACGCGGAGACCAGACTAATATCGCCCAGCCAACACCTTCTACTTGTTTGGCAGCCTCACTAAAATGACTTTTAAAAGCTGCAAAGCTTCCAAAATCCTTCTCAATCTGTTTAAGTAAATCCCCCCTTGGCTGTCCGCCCCCTCCCGGAATCATCACTTCCCAGAACAGCGTATGGAGATAATGGCCTGATCCATGAAAGGCTGCTTCCTTTTCCCAATGTTTCAACAAGGAAAAATCATTCGTTTCTCTCGCTTTTTTCATCATCAATTCCGCTTTATTCAGACCATCGACATATGCTTGATGATGCTTATCATGGTGCAGATACATGATTTCCCTTGAGATCGTCGGTTCCAACGCTTCATAGGCATAAGGTAACGGCGGTAGCGTATGCTTCCCAATCGGCACTGATTGCCTTTCCTGTATATTGAATTCTCTAGCGAGTTCTTCAATTTCCTCGTAGACCCGAGCCATCTCTTCTTCAATCAGGACCATATCCTCATAATCCATTTCTTCCTCATCCATATTCTTAGCCAACCCGGAAAGCCGTTCAATATTTGACAGCAACGGCGAATCGGTGATATCGATCTTCTCAAGATATTCCATCACTCCATCAACCCAATCACTTACCTCTTTAGCATAATCTCTTACCTCAGACATCTTGCAACCTCCCCCTATTCCCATGCACATAAATCATCAAAGTATTTTATGTTTCGATTAAGCGGAGATTCCATTTATAGCTAAAAAAAACAGCAAGGCTTATTAAGCCTTGCTGTTTCATTATCTTGACTGTAACATTTTCGTCCGGTAATCCGTTTCATAAAACTCCAATTCTTCACGCATGGTCTGGAATCCACTTTCCACGGCCTTCAGAATGGATATTATGCTGTCAGGTACACTTTGGTGAAATTTAATCGAGTTTTTTCCTGTATAGGCAGATCTGCTGTCCTCAAACCACCGATCTGATTTTGGGGAAAAGTATTCTTCGATACATTGATGATAAACTCTATAAAGCGTCTTTTCAGCTGCAGCTTTATTGAAAACATCATTTTTCAGAACGATTTGGCAAGCCTCCAGGCCCTCTTCACAACTTACAAGCATTCTTCTTAAACTTGAAAGGATTCCTTTATAATAGGTTTCATCCCCGCTTTTTTCTTCTTGCAGCTTAGAATAGGTCGTCTCATTTATAAATTCTTCCAGTTGAGCCACTGTCGTTTCCAAAAAGCCCTTTACATCCTCAAGCTGAGATTTTACCAATGTATTCCCCAACCGTGAACCCTCCTCAAATTGATTAAGATTAAATATAATAGTCAACATGTGATTCTATATCATATGGTTTAGCTTGGTCAATAGATATAAACACTTTCTCCAATTTTTCAAAATCTATATTTTCGAAATAACCAGCCAGGTCTTTTTCTGCATTTATATATATTCGTTTTCGGTTAACCAGGCTCGGGTCTTTGAGTAGACAGACCATGGCGATGATGTCAGCCATATAAATATCTCTGTTAGGGCTTTTGAATAGGGGATTGGCGGGATATGGGGTCCAAAGAGTGACCATCTCATCAAAATAGCGAAGATACAGTACATTCAGCGTCTTTTCTTCTCCATCCTTTATGTATTGTATAACGGATCGATTAAAGAAGTCCTCAGGTGAATTTGACTTTTCCTTTTCAAGCCCAAATCCATTGCATGCTACAATTCGCACCCGCAATCCCCCCGCATTCATTTTTTTCTATATTATCACAATTCAAAGAAAAATGTTATTCGATTGTTTGCTGAAATTTTTCAAAAAACAAATCGGCTTCACCACTTTCAAAGCTATCATCCGAATTATCGGCGAGAGGCGGTAATTCATCTATGGAATTCAGGCCGAAGTAATCCAAAAACTCTTTTGTTGTCCCATATAAATAAGCCCGGCCCGAGCCTTCAGCACGTCCAACCTCTTTAATTAAGACTTTGGTGACAAGTGTATGAATGGGGCGTTCCGTTTTCACTCCGCGTATTTCATCAATTTCAGCTCTAGTTATCGGCTGCTTATAAGCAATGATTGCGAGTGTTTCCAATGCCGCCTGGGATAAGCCTTGAGTGCTTGATGTTTCGACTAGTCTTTTCAAGTAATCCGAGTGCTCTTTTTTTGTCGTCATTTGATAAACGCCCGCTATTTCGATCACTTGAATCCCGCGTACATCCGATACATATTCTTCCTTTAAACTTTCAACGATGTCCGTTGCTTGATATTCCGTAATTTCCAGGACCGAGGCAATTTGTTTGACAGAGAGCCCTTCATCTCCGGCAGCAAACAATAATGCCTCAAGAATCCCTTTCCAATTAATAACTTCCAACTGGTTCTACACCTTCCTTAGCAGCAATCATGATTTCCGAAAAATTACCTTCCTGTTCAACGATGATTTCATTAAGTTTCATCAGTTCCAGCACCGCCATGAAAGTGATGACGATATGCTCCTTGACCGGGAGCGAAAACAGTTCAAAAAAACTTTTCTTCCCTTTAATGGACTGTAACTCAATCTTGATTTCATCCATTCGTTTCTCTATCGATATCTCTTGTTTCGTTACTTTCGTGTAAAGCGGCTTTTGAATTTTTTGCCTTCTCAGCAATTTTTGCAGAGCCCCCAACATATCATATAGACTTATATTCAACTCTTGTTTATCACTTTCCGCTTCTTTAACATAAACAGATAGATCACTTGGGGGTTTGGTGAACATCAAGCTTCTTTCTTCTTCCATCCCTTTAAATTCTTCGGCTGCATTTTTATACTTTTTATATTCTAATAGTTTTTCCACAAGCTCATCCCGTGGATCTTCCTCAAATATTTCCCCATCTTCATCAATCATTTGCTCATCTTCATGCTTTGGAAGCAGCATTTTACTCTTGATGGCAAGCAGTGTTGCAGCCATCACCAGATATTCGCTGGCCACATCCAATTCCAGATGCTGCATCGTATGGATGTAACCTAGGTATTGATCTGTAATATCAGCCATCGGAATATCGTAGATGTCTATTTCCAGGCGATTGATCAAATGCAGGAGTAAATCCATCGGACCTTCGAAAGCGTCAATTTTTATGTTATAACCCATTAAATTACCTCATTTAAATCTAATTGGCCGATATAGACCTATTTATTTTACTAATCAAGTATAGTGGATTGCCGCCCTTTATCCAAATAATAATTTACTGTCCATAGAAAAGTTTTTATTTGGGGTTACCGTCAAATGGGTCGATGCCCAATCACATTCTGAAATCCAACATAACCTAGAAATGTAAGAATAGCAGAACAAAGGAGGTACTCATTATGGGTGCAGGTGGTTTTGGAAACGGCGGCGGATTCGCGTTTATTGTAGTATTGTTCATTTTATTAGTTATCGTCGGTGCTTCTTGGTGTTAATGGAAGACTGATGAATCAGCTGATTGCCTTGCAATCAGCTTTCTTTATTTTCCAAGAAAAAATTCTATGCTAAACTTAGTGAGTATACATAGCGGATGCTAAGCTATAAGAAAATGGCTTTTTGCCATACTTTAGTTGATTCCATCAAACAAAAGGGGTGCTCCTATTGACTTACGCGGAAGACTACCTTTCTTTCCTTGTCCATTTCCATGGAACGAGGGATTACTTCGAATGTCATGAAATCCTTGAAGAATATTGGAAGGAAACCGCACCAAAAGAGCGTGACTCTCATTGGGTCGGGCTCATTCAGATTGCGGTTGCCCTGTATCATGATCGCAGGGGAAACAAAAAAGGGGCTGCAAGGACCCTGTCTAAAGCCTTGGCAAATCTCCACCTAAAAAAGGCCGAGCTCCTGAAGTTGGGACTCGATCCAGAACGACTGTTCAAATTGCTCGAGGATACCCATGAGCGAATGTTATCACAAAAGCCATATAAAAGCATCAATCTGCCCATATCGGATCAAAGACTGATCGAAAAATGTCAATCCATGTGTTCGCAAGAAGGATCCATATGGGGTGCGGATAGCGACATGACCAATACATCGATAGTTGATAAGCACCTAATGCGTGACCGTTCGGATGTCATTTCAGAAAGGGCTCGACAGCTATCCCTTCGAAAAACAAGAATGGAGGACCGCCCTTAAAGGCGGTCCTCCATTCAAGCTTTCATATTCAAAAATCTTCACACCTGTCAAGAAAGCTTTCCGTAAACTCATTTGCTTTTAATTCTTTGTCAGGATATTGCTCCTTGATGGCCCTGACCATCGTTTTACCGATACCTTGCTTCCGGAAGGATGGATTTACAGATATATGTTGTATCTCAATGTGGGTTGGAGAGACTTCTATACCGATCAGGCCCGTAATCTCTTCATCTTTCCATAAGAACAGCTGTAGGTTTTCATCCGTTTCATAATTCTTCATCGTATTCCGAAGCGTTTTTATCTCTTTTTCATTTGGCATGAAAGATAATAATCCCATGGCAAACTTCTCATAACTTTTCTTATACTTAATCAACATAATATCCCTCGTTACTAAATAACGTTTTTATTATCTTCCTGTTTCCAATTAATTTGCTTTGAATAATAATCCTCACATATAACATTTACATCATACATAAAAATCCCGTTCGTTTCAACATCACTTTCAGCACTTGATTTATCAATGGGCTATGTGCTAAGCGATAAACAGCCAGTATACGATTCCCCACATCAAAGCGATAATAAGCATCATAAGTAAAAGAGTCTTATTACTTTTCCTCATCCCATACTCCCTTTATGAATGGTCCAAATATTTAAATAACGAATTCATTCTACTATAACTTAACACAATCTGACAAATATCCTTGCAATCTTGCTTCGATTTTACTACATTGGTAAAGTGATCTAGGTTCATAGAGTGCCATCTTAGGTATAAAAGACAAAGATACACCCAACTTCTTCGTTAAAATGAACGTAGTTATTTTGGCTAATAAATTTTTTCAGGAATATATGTATCTTTTTTAGCCTTTGTTTCGTCAAATACTATGAATCTGATTTAAAGTGCCGCCCTTTTATTGAAAGATTCCCAATTCAGCAGGAAAGTTAAGGAGGATTATCATGAAAAAAATGAATAAATGGGTCATTATAACCATTTTATTATGTCTATTATTGCCATATAAGGCTTTTGCAGATGCAGCTGTTGGTGAAATGATCGTCACACTTGGTGAAAATTTGACAAATGAACAAAAAAATATGATTTTATCAGAAATGAAAGTACCAAATGATGTTGAGGTTTTAACCGTTACAAATGCGGAGGAACATGAATACTTAGGAGACTATATCGCTAGCCGTCTAATCGGTACAAAAGCGATTTCATCCTCTGCGATCACTTTGGAGGAAAAAGGTACCGGTCTTAAACTGGAGTCGAAAAACATTAACTGGGTTTCCGATGAAATGTATATCAATGCACTGGCTACTGCAGGAGTAAAAGATGCTACCGTTTATGTCACCGCACCTATACCAGTTTCCGGTACAGCGGCTTTGACAGGAGTCATTAAAGCCTATGAAATCTCTGCCGACAAGAAGATTCCTGAAAATGTGAAACAGGCAGCGAATGAAGAAATGGTGAAAACAGCAAAATTGGGTGATGAAATCGGTACGGAAGAAGCCTCTGCACTTGTTACGAAAATCAAAGAGGAAATGGCTGCAAATCCACCAGCCAATACTGAAGAGGTCCGCGAGGTTGTCGAGTCTTCAGCAAAAGACCTTGGAATCGCCTTAAATGAAGATCAAGTACAAAGTTTAATTGATTTATTCAATAAGCTAAAAGAATTGAATATTGATTGGAACGCTGTCGGTGATCAGCTGACTGCAGCTAAAGATAAACTTTCCAATTTTCTTGAATCCGAAGAGGGTCAATCATTTCTGGATAAATTGAAAGAAGTGTTCAGTAGTTTAATAGACGCGATCAAATCACTTTTCAGCTGATTCAAATAATAAAAAGGATGGCCAATGCCATCCCTTTCAGACTGTAGGTAAACTCGATTTTCATCGAGTTGATCTGACCCAATAAAGTWAGACATATAATTTAAGCAGCTTCTAAGACCTGWGTTCGGTATTSTATCGGACTCAGGTCTTTTAATTTTACCTTCATTCGTTTGTGGTTATAGTAATGAATATAATCATCTAATTCCTTTTCAAAGTGCTCCATACTTTCAAACTCTTG